>JAIBAQ010000090.1 GCA_019695095.1 Candidatus Hydrogenedentota bacterium | reverse complement strand
CGTCACTTGACCTTCTTCGAAATGCTCGGCAATTTCTCGTTTGGCGACTATTTCAAACGGGAGTCGATCTCCTGGGGTTGGGAGTACTCGACGGTTGTCCTGAAACTGGACCCCGCGCGCATCTGGGTTTCCGTTTACGAACAGGACGACGAGGCCTACGGAATCTGGGAGAAGGAAATCGGCGTGCCCGCGAGCCGCATTGTGCGGTTGGGCGCGAAAGACAACTTCTGGGGTCCGGCGGGCGATACGGGCGCTTGCGGCCCGTGTTCGGAAATGCACTGGGATCGCGGCGAGTCGTTGGGATGTGGACGTCCGGACTGTGCGCCCGGCTGCGACCATTGCGAGCGGTTCATCGAATACTGGAACCACGTGTTCCCTCAATACGATCAGCAACTGGACGGTTCGCGCCCGCCCTTGAAGAACCGCGGGATCGATACGGGTATGGGCCTGGAACGGTTGGCCACCCTGATGCAACACAAGGAAACCGTGTTCGATACCGACACGCTGTTTTCTATCATTGAGAAGACCCAATCCCTGACCAACGTGAAATACACCGACAACCCGGTGCCGTTCCGCGTGATTGCCGATCACGCGCGCTCCCTGTCGTTCCTTATCGCCGACGGCGTTTTGCCGGGCAACGAGGGACGCGGCTACGTGGAGCGCCGACTGCTGCGGCGCGCGGCAAGGTTCGGCCGCGAAATCGGGTTTGAGAAGCCCTTCCTCTATCAAGTGGTTCAGTCCGTCGTGGATAAAATGGGGCACCATTACACCGAGTTGGTGGAACAGCGTTCGCAGATTGAACGCGTCATTCTTGTTGAAGAGGAGCGGTTCCAGAGCACGCTGGCGCGCGGAATGGACCTTCTCGAAGAGACGTTCGAGGGCCTGCGCAAGTCAGGAAGGACGCTCGTGCCGGGTGAGGACCTCTTCAAACTGCATGACACATACGGTTTCCCGCTCGACCTTGCCACGGATATCGCTACGGATCGCGGCTTCCAGGTCGATCGCGAAGGGTTTGAAGCCGCCATGGAGCGGCAGCGCCAGCAGGCCCGCAGCGCGTGGGCCGGCAGCGGTGAGACTGCGCTCGCTCCTATCTATAAGATCGTCCATGAGGAAGTTGGCGACACGGCATTTGTCGGCTACGACAGCCTGGCGTGCGCAGGACACATCGCGGCGATCGTCAAAGACGGCAAGCGCGTCAACAGCCTCAAGGTGGACGAACAAGGCGAGATTATTCTGGATAAGACACCGTTCTACGCCGATTCCGGCGGCCAGGTCGGCGATACGGGTATCCTTGAAAGCTCCGAGGGTGGCGCGCACGTCTCCGGCGCGAAGGCTCCCGTAGGCAAAATGATTCTGCACGCCGTTCGCGTCACCAAGGGTGTGCTTAAGGTTGGCGATACCGTCGATGCTCGCGTGGACGAAGAAGCCCGCGCATGCACGCAGAATCACCACACCGCAACGCACTTGTTGCAGGCCGCGCTTCGCGACGTGCTCGGCGACCACGTGCACCAGGCTGGTTCGCTGGTCGCTCCGGATCGGCTGCGTTTCGACTTTACCCACTTCGAAGGGATCGACGCGGCACGCCTGCAGGACATCGAACGCATGGTGAACCGCTTCATCCGCACGGCGACGCCCGTCTCCACGACGCAGATGGCGCTCAACGAAGCGCGCGCCGCGGGCGCCATGGCGCTGTTTGGAGAAAAATACGCGGATGTGGTTCGTGTTGTGCGCGTCGGCGATATCAGCATGGAACTCTGCGGCGGGACGCACGTGCAGAACTCGGGGTCGATCGGCTATTTCAAAATCCTGAGCGAATCCTCTATCTCCGCAGGCGTGCGGCGCATCGAAGCCGTATGCGGCGAACCGTCCGTGGACTTGCTGCAGCAGCGCGAGCGGACGCTCATGCAATCGGCACAACTCATCGGGACACCATTGGATCAGTTCGAGTTGCGCGTGCAATCCCTGGTGGATGAAAACAAACGCCTGCAACGCGAAGTCTCAAAGTGGAAACAGCAGGCTGCTCTCGGCGGGTCGGTCGACTATATGTCACAGGTTCAAGAAGTCAACGGCATTAAACTCCTTGCCACGAGTGTTGAGGGACAAGACGCCGAAGGGTTGCGAGTCGTCATGGATAATCTTCGCGACCGTCTCGGAAGTGGCGTGCTGGTTCTGGGCAGCGCAGGCGAGGGCAAAGTCGCCCTGTGCGTTGCGGTCACCAAGGACCTCACGAACAAGGTGAAAGCAGGCGACATCGTCAAACAGCTCGCCCCCATTGTAGGCGGCGGAGGCGGCGGCCGGCCTGACATGGCACAAGCCGGTGGAAAGAGTCCGGATAAGTTGCCTGAACTCATTGCAAAAGCGCCGGAAGTCATCCGCGCGATGTTGGGCTAACGCATGTCGGCCGAAGGTCGCATAATGGCCCTGGACGTTGGCGACGTGCGGATCGGTGTTGCATTGACCGATCCGTTAGGGATCATCGCGCAACCCCATTCGGTGATTCAGAGCGCTGGCGTCAGGAAGGATGTGGAAGCGATATGCAGCCTCATCACGGAAACGGGCACGATTCGCATCGTGGCGGGCCTGCCTCTGAATCAGGATGGAAAGCCCGGCCCTCAGGCCGAAAAGGTCTTGTCGTTTCTTGAAGCCTTGCGCGAAGCCACGCCCGTTGAAGTGGTAACGCAAGACGAGCGGTTCACCACCGCCTTCGCTCAGCGATCGCTCATCGCGGCAGGCGTCCGGCGTGAAGGCCGCAAGAAAGTTGTCGACAAGATCGCCGCGCAACAGATTCTCCAGACCTATCTCGACCGGGCCGCCGCAGCCGCCAGGGCACGCAAGGATTCATGACCGACTTAGCGCCCGAAACCGAGGCTACTCCAAAGCCGCGCAAACGATCCTGTTTGCGAATCCTTGTTAAGCTCTTCCTGTGGCTGCTGGTTCTGCTCTTTCTGGCGCTGGCGGGCGCCGGTTTCTTCACATACCTTATGTATGACTACGTCGTCTCAGACGGTACGCCCGGCGCGTTGGTGCGTGTGGAGATCCCCGAAGGCGCGACAGGGAAGGTCGTTGGAAGCATCCTGGCGGAGAAGGGGCTGGTCGATCACGAAGTCTTCTTCCGCTTTGCCATCCGGCTGGACAAGAAGCCAGGCACGATCAAACACGGAGTTTACGAACTGCCCAAGGGGCTCTCCCCCACGCAGTTGCTCCACCTGCTGTACGAAGGCCCTAATGTCACGATTTCCGAGTACAAGATCACCGTGCCTGAAGGCCTCTCTTTGAAGCAGACGTCCGAGCTTTTCGGGGACCCCGAGGGCTTCATCAAAGCAGCGTCTAACCCCGAGTTGATTGCGTCGCTGGGAATCAAAGCGAACACGTTGGAAGGCTTCCTGATGCCGAACACCTATTTCTTCGACGTAGAACCTGCGCCCGAAGTAATGGTGGCGCGCATGCTCGAAGAATTCCGAAAACAGTATGCCGTCCTTCAGAGCGAATTCCCCGAGGCTGCTTCGCGCGACCTCATGGAGGTAGTCACGGTCGCGTCTCTGGTCGAAGAAGAGACCAAGATCGACGAAGAACGCGCCACCGTGGCCGCGGTCGTATACAACCGCCTGCGCAAGAAGATGCCGCTGGACATGGATTCAACGCTGCAATATGCGCTGGAGAAATATGGCCAGCGCCTGCTTGACAGCGACAAGGAAGTTGATTCACCCTACAACACCTATAAGTACCCGGGATTGCCGCCTGGCCCCATTGCCGGGCCGGGTTTGGCATCATTGCGGGCTGCATTGAATCCCGCGCAAGTGAATTATCTGTATTTTGTGTCCAATGCGGACGGCAAGTCGCACACGTTCAGTGCGACATTGGAAGAGCACAACAAAGCGGTGGCGCGATTCCGCAAGGAAATCGCGGCCCAACGCAGACAACTTCGAGAAGAGAGCGGCAATGCCAAACAAACTACCGCGCCCTGAAGCCAAGCCGCTTATACCCGCCAGCCGCGTGCTGGTCGCGGTCACGAACGATATCGCTCGGGAACTGCGCTATGCGCGCGAGTATGGCCTGGGCGCAGAGATTCAGATCTTTGGATTGCCAAAGACATTCGCTTCCGACCATACGGCGTTGTTGGAACGCGTCTCGCGCGAGGTGGAACAATTGAAAGGCGTGATCGGCTGCCACGGACCGTTCATCGACACGATCCACTACAGTACCGATCCCGAGATTCGTGAAGTCTGCCGCGTGCGTTACCTGCAAGCCTTCGACGTTGCCGAGGCTCTCGGAGCCAACTACGTTCTGTTTCACAGCCAATACAATCCGATCATCAAAGTCCCCATCTACCCGAAGATCTACCACGAAGAAAGCCTCAAGTTCTGGCCGGAGATTATCGAGGAGGCCGAGCACCGCAAGATCTCCATCTACATCGAGAATATGTTCGATTCTTCTCCGGACCCGATGCGCAAGCTGGCCGACTCCCTGGACTCGCCTCGCTTCCAGCTTTGTCTTGATGTCGCTCATGCCACGATTCACTCGAATTTGAGCATTGCGCAGTGGATTGAAGCCTACGGTCCGCACCTGAGCCACGTACACGTGAACGACTGCAACGGAGAACTTGACGACCATCTCGGGCTCGGGCAGGGGAAACTCGACCTTCAGTCTGCCTTTGCCGCGCTAAAGAAAACGAAGCTGCCGCTGACGTATGCCCTGGAAACGGGCAAGCACACGCCCGCGAGCCTGAAATACTTGGGAATCTCAAGAACTGGCCGCTGAGACGAGGTATGTTTGCGCCATCCGGCGAACGGGAGGATTCACTTCGACATGGCCTACCTCCACGAAGCCCAGATCGCCAATATCGTGACATCCTACTGCACGTGCCTGGCAGGCATCATGCCCATGCTGTTCACTGTCGCCACGCGACCCCAGCCCGCGCGGTGGTTCTTCGTTTACTTTTGCACCTTGCTTACCGGAATACCCACCGTATACCTGCACGCAAACGAAGGGGACCGTTTTGCCAGTTTTCTTGACGTGGGAAGCAATATCGTGCTCGCTTGGGCCCTGCAGATTGCGGTGGCCGGCGATTTCATGCCCAGGCGCCGTTGCCGAACCTTCGTGCTGGCGAGCACCCTAATCAACGCGGCGGTGGTTGCGTGGCTGTTGTATGAAGTCTTCGCGCCCACGAAAATTCCGATCATCCGTTTCGGGGGCTTTGGCCAGTTCTATGCGGGAGAAGTTGCGCTGATAGCAAATGCGTGGGTCGTCGTATTCGTCTTCGGCACGAACTACCGGCGCATTCCGCACGAAGCCCGCCCCCTGCTGCTCATAGTAATTGTAATGTTCTTCATTGGCATGCTCTTGGCTACCGCAGGCAATAGCACCATTAGCTTCGGCATCTTCCCATGGCATGCCGTCTGGCATATTGTGGGTGCGTTTGGATTCATCACGCTCTGGCTGTTCAACTATGTCCGATTCAATTGCGCCATGTCTTCCGAAGAATCGAAGTGAGCCCAATCAAGCTGGTGAGGTCCCCATGATCATTTCAAGAAGAGCATTTCTCGGGAGCGGCGCTGGGGTACTCGCCGCCGCAGCGGGTATACCCTCATTGTCATTTGGCGCACCCGGGGCCAAGCGCCCCAACATTCTCTTCCTCATGGCCGACCAGTTTCGTCCGGATTGCATTGCCGCAACTGGAAACTCCGCCATACGCACGCCGCATCTGGATCGCCTCGCGAGGGAGGGTGTTCACTTCAGTCAGGCCTATTCCAGCACTCCTACGTGCACGCCCGCGCGCTCGGCGTTGCTCACTGGGTTGTCCCCGTGGCGGCACGGCATGCTGGGTTACGGACGCGTTGGCGAGAAGTATCCGATCGAGATGCCGCGGGTTCTGGCCGAGTCGGGCTACTACACGACGGGCATTGGTAAGATGCACTGGCATCCGCAGCGAAATGCGCATGGATTTCACAAAGTAATTCTGGACGAATCCGGCCGCGCCGAATCGCCCGAATTCCGAAGCGACTACCGAGCGTGGTTCGCATCGCAAGCCCCGAATCTCGATCCCGACGCGACGGGAGTAGGCTTCAATGACTATCTCGCAAAGGAATATGCGCTGCCTGAGGAACTTCATCCCACAGCCTGGACGGGCGAAATCGCGCGGCGTTTCTTGCAGACCTACGAACGCGCGGAACCCTTCTTCCTTAAGGTATCTTTCGCGCGACCGCACAGCCCTTACGATCCACCCAAGCGCTTCATGGACTTGTACAGGGATGCGTCGCTTCCCCCTGCCATTGCAGGCGACTGGGCAGCCGGCTTCAAGCCTCGAAGCGGGCCGGAAGACAGTATTTGGCATGGCGACCTGGGTGCGGACATCGTGCACCACTCCCGTGCCGGGTACTACGGCTCGGTGACGTTTATTGACGAGCAGATTGGCCGCATCCTGGAAACACTTGAAAGCCGCGATCTACTTGAACAAACGCTAATCGTCTTCACCTCGGACCATGGCGACATGCTTGGCGATCATCACCTGTGGAGAAAGTCCTACGCGTACGATGCGTCCGCGCGCATCCCATTGCTCATGCGTTGCCCCGAGTCCCTCTCCTCCATTCAACGAGGGCGAGTGCTCTCGCAGCCCGTCGAATTAAGGGACATTCTGCCCACATTCATGGAAGCCGCCGAGGCTGGAGGCGCCGAAACCCTGGATGGCCGCAGCCTTCTTCAACTGGCACGCGGTGACTCCGACGGCTGGCGCGACGTTATCGATCTGGAGCACGACATCTGCTATGACCCGTCCAATCATTGGAACGCGCTCACCGATGGCCGCATGAAGTATATCTATCACGCGCAACAGGGTGAAGAGCAGCTCTTCGATCTGGAAAAGGACCCGCACGAACTCACGGACCTCTCGGGCGATTCGTCACACGCAGCAACGCTACGCACATGGCGCACACGTCTCACAGAGCACTTGTCCGAGCGCGGTGAACCGTTCGTTCGAAATGGCGAACTCGTCCCGAGACCTGAACGGCACTTGTATTCTCCAAACTATCCAGGTTGTTCCTGCCATCCCAAATAGCAATAACAGTGGCGAAAAACAGGGACAGACACGTCTCCGCATCGCTGCGCTTGTGTCAGTCCCTGTTTTCCGCCCCAAGGTCGGAACAGTGGTAATGTGCGCGTTCCCCAACTAAAATGAAGACCATTTCAAACGGGGAGCATCGCCATGAGACGAGTCACTTGGATTGCGGTCATTGGGGGAATCCTGTTACTTGCTGGTTGTGCGCATGGTGTGCCGCGATGCGGCAAACCATTCGTCGTGGCCAAGAACGCTCAGGCGCAGTGTCGCATTGTTATCCGTGAAGACGCGCCGCCCTCGACGCAGTATGCGGCGGAGGAATTGCAGCGTTTTCTCGGCGAAATCACGAGCGCTCAGATTCAAGTTGTGCGCGACAACAAGACGCCCGAGCACACGCTACTGCTCGCCGGAATCGAATCCCATCTTCCTGCGCTGAGGAAGACAGACATCCAGAAGTTGGGGAAGGAAGGTTACGTAATTGACTGCTCTTCCGCCGGAATCGTCATTTCAGGCGGCGAGCCGCGTGGCGTTCTTTATGGCGTGTATGGCCTGCTTGAAGATCATCTGGGATGCCGCTGGTTCACGACAACCGTCAGCCGCATCCCCAAGTCGATGAGCCTGGAAATCAAGCCGTTCCGCGAGCGCGTCATTCCCGTAATGGAATACCGGGAGCCATTCGTGGCCGACTGCTTTGACGGCGATTGGTGCGCGCGTAATCGGATGAACAGCAGTTCTGGCCGATTGGAAGAGAAGCACGGCGGGAAGGTCACGTATTTCGGATTCGTTCACACGTTTGACGGCCTCGTGCCGCCCGAGCAGTACTTCGACGCGCATCCCGAGTACTTTTCGCTCATAGACGGCAAACGCCTCAAGGAAGGCTCGCAATTGTGCTGCACCAACGAGGACGTGGTACGGATTGTGACGGAAGAAATCCGCAAACGCATGCGCGAGCATCCTGAAGCGACTGTCTTCTCTGTTTCGCAAAATGACCGCCATAATCCTTGCCAGTGCGACAAGTGTCAGGCCATCGCAAAACAGGAAGGAACGGAACTGGGCCCTGTGTTGTACTTGGTCAATCGCGTGGCGGACGCCGTCAAAGACGAGTTCCCTGACAAACTGATTGATACGCTCGCTTATCAATACACCCGCAAAGCCCCCAAGACGATGCGCCCCGCGCCAAACGTCATCATTCGGCTCTGCAGCATCGAGTGCTGTTTCTCGCACCCGTTTGAAACGTGCGATGAGAAAGACAACATCAACTTTGTGCAGGATGTCAAAGAGTGGTCAAAGAAGTGCAATCGTCTGTGGGTCTGGAACTACGACACGTCATTCTCAAACTACTTTACGCCGTTCCCGAGCTTGCGCGTGCGTAATGACAACATCAAGTTCTACGTGGCACACAATGTGCGCGGGATCTTTGAGCAGGATGTCTACACCACCCTGCACGGCGAATTGTCCGAGTTGAGCGGGTACCTTGGCGCGAAATTTCTGTGGAATCCCGAGTACGACGAAGACACGGCTATCAACGAATTCCTGGAGGCGGTCTATGGCCCCGCCGCCGGTCCGATTCGCCGGTACATCGACCTCATTCACGACAAAGTGGAGAAAGACAATCTCCACATGAATATCTGGATTGGCCCATCGCATCCGCTGCTGAATGACGGCGTGTTGGAGCAGGCGGACAAGCTCTGGGACGAGGCAATCGCCGCCGCCGCGAATGATCCTGCCGTTCTGGATCGTGTTCAAATCGCGCGCATGCCGATCGACTATGCGTTCATTGAACGCATGCGGGCACAAGGCCCTACCATTTACGCGTACGATCAGACGTCAGGCAAAATTGGGCTCAATCCTGAGTTCAGTAAACGTTGCGACCGATTCTTCGAAGTCGCCGAACGTTGCGGCGTTGCCCAGCACCGTGAAGGCGGCGCACTTGCCGACTACAAGAAGGACATCGAGTCCCTTAAGAACGTGGTGAATATTGGCGAGGCGTCACCGGTATCCGTAGCGAAGCCGGTTCCAGGTATCGCATTCAAGTGCTACGAAGGACTATGGCAGGTGCTGCCGGATTTCTCGACGATTCAACCCGTCGAACAAGGGATTGCGACGGATATCAGCCTCAGCGCTACGAAACGCCGCGAGCAATTCGCTCTCGTTTTCGAAGGCTTTGTGCAGGCTCCAGTCGATGGCCTCTATGTCTTCTACTGCAAATCGAACGACGGCAGCAAATTATTCGTAGCGGACAAAGAACTCGTCAACAACGACGGTCAGCATGGGGCAGTAAGCAAGCCAGGAGCCATTCTCCTCAAGGCGGGCTACTATCCTATTCGCGTCGAGTATTTCGAAAGCGGCGGCAATGAGGCGCTGGAATTGTCTTTCGAAGGCCCTGGAATCGAGCGCCAGCCGGTACCGCCAAGTTCATTGTTCCACGCAGGTGAATGATGTCAATATAGTCGACCGGTCTGACGACAGGCCGTTCCATATTCGGGGCGCCGACGGCTGCGGACGCGCCCTCGTCTGTGCAGTAGCCTAATGGGGAGGTTATATCGTGGACAGTAAGTACGTTAATGCCGATTCCAATAGCCCGGCGATTGGGTTGTGCGCCGCTGTCATGGTTGGACTCGCTCTCCTGCTCCTTGCGTGCGCGCCGTGCTTCGCGCAGGCTGCCGCAGGTGCTCCTGTCGAGACTAAAGAGGGCACCATCACACTTCCAACGTATCCCTGGTACGACGATGTGAATCCGGTTTTCAATCAGTTGGAAGCGTCTATTTACTATCCTTACACGCGGCAGGATCTTCTTGGTCCCGAAAAGAGCGATCGCACCTACCGAACACTTGTCCTGGAAAACGAATATCTGCGTGTTACGTGTATCCCTGAGCTCGGCGGACGCATCCACTCTGTATTCGACAAGACGACCAACGAAGAGATGTACCACAAAAACAACGAGATCAAGCCTGCTCTCATTGCGATGCGTGGCGCGTGGATCAGCGGCGGCATCGAATGGAACGCCGGACCTCAGGGTCATACCGTTACGATCGTATCGCCCGTCGACGTGAAGATGGAATCGAACCCGGACGGGTCTGCATCACTTCTCGTCGCCAACATGGAGATGATATTCCGCACGCGCTGGACCGTGCGTCTGACACTGCATCCCGGCAAGGCATACCTCGACGAGGAAATCTCCATCGCGAATCAGACTGATGGCGTGCAGCCCTACTACTTCTGGAATTGCACGGCCTTTCCGAATCTGAAAGGAACCCGGTTTATCTATCCGATGTCGCTTGGCACCGACCACGGCGGCACGAATTTCTTCACGTGGCCGATGCACGAAGGCAAAGACATCACGTGGTTGAAGAATTACCCCACGATGTCGTCGGTATTCGGATACGACTGCGTCTTCGATTTCTTCGGAGCGTATGACGTCGACCGTGATCGCGGCATCGTTTCGTTCGCCAATCACGACAATGTACGCGGCAAGAAGGCGTGGACCTGGGGCAAGGACGACTTTGGTGTGACCAGCCAGATGTCACTTTCCGATGCCGGTCCAATCGACGCCCAGTACATCGAAGTGCAAAGCGGGCCACTGCTCACTCAAGCGGACTATGGGATGCTCAAGCCGCGCGACGCCGTGGCTTGGCAGGAATTCTGGTACCCGGCTCATGGGTTGGGCGATGGATTCGAGTACGCCACGCGCGATGCGGTCGTCAATGCCAAGCGCGATGGGGGCAAACTCAATCTGGTCATTCTGTCCACTGCTGAATTCCCCGCGGCGCATTGTATTTTGTCCCGCGAGGACAAGGTTTTGCTCGATCAAACGCTTGACCTGAGTCCGTCAAAACCGGCGCAAGTCAGCCTTCCTTCGGCGCCGGAAGGACCCGTCAAGCTTGAATTGCGTTCGAGCAATGGGGACGTTCTGCTTTCGTACGAAACGCCATTGGATATCCCCAAAGTAGACGTGCCCGATTTGACTAGGAAACCGGCGCGCACCGATGGATTGCCGACGGCGGACGAGTTGTATCACGAAGCCTACTTGCTGGACAGCCAATCGGACGCGCTCGGTGCGCGAGCGGGCTACGAGAAGGTGTTAACCGTCGATCCGAAGCACATCCCGGCGTTGAACGGATTAGCGACGCTGGACATTGAGCAGGGTCTATTTGCGCAGGCCGCCGAGCATGCGAAACAGGCGCTGGCGCGCGACCGGAACGATGGTTGGGCATGGTATCTTTCCGGGGTTGCCAACTTCCGTCTCGGCAACTACGACGAAGTACTTCGTTGCATGACCAAGGCGCAAACGCTCAAGCAAACCCAGGCTGTCGGGTACAACCTAGCAGGCCGTGCGTACGTCCGCATGAAGCGGTACGACGAAGCCGTCGCCGCTTTCAAGCGCGCCGCATCGATCGCGCCCGGAGATGCACGCAATCGGGCTGAATTGCTGGCCGTTGAGGTTCTGTGCACGAACCCTGAAGCAGCGAAAGAGGCCGCTGCAGCGTATGCGCAGGATCCCAACGCGTTTGTGTTTTGCGCGATCGCTGCGTCCAACGATCCCGAGAAACTCAAGGCTGCAGCTCAAGACCTGATTGGCAATGCAGGTGAAGTTGAATTCAATGCGATGGAGGTCGCTACCTTCTTCTCCGAGATGGAAGCTTACGCCGCCGCGCGCAACTGGTTGAATGCCTACGCCGAGGCAGCGGCGGCCGCGCCGAAGAAACCGTCGGCTCTTGTGGAGTATGCCCTTGCATACTACTCCGCCAAGTCTGGAGACGAGGCCGGGGCAAAGACTCACTTGGCGCAGGGCTCCAAAGCGTCGGTGGACTACGTTCATCCGCACGGTGTGGAGGCTGCGGCCATATTCGATTATGCGGTGAAAGCAAATCCGAACGACGCCAATGCAAGGCTCTTCCTTGGATATGCGCTGGCGGGTTTGCTGCGCATCGACGAGGCCTTGCCATGCTGGCAGAAGGCCGTTGAGTTGAAGCACGGGCTCAGCACCGCGTGGCGTCTGCTGGGGCTCCATGCATGGAAGACCGCCAAGAATCTGCCGGAGGCCGAACGGTGTTATCGGAAGGCCATTGAGGCGCGACCCGGCGATCAGCTTCTTTATCGCGACCTCTGCAACATTCTGGATGCTCAGAATAAGCGCAAGGATGGCATCACGTTGGCCGAATCCGCACCGAAGGGTCCCACTCCTCGCTACGATCTTGCGCTGTGGTTGGCTGATGCCTACTCCAAGGAAGGGCGTTACGACGATTGCATCAACCTGCTCGCCAATGCTCACTTCTCAAATTGGGAAGGCAGCAGCCAGCCGCGTGACATCTATGTCGAAGCGCTCATGGCCCGAGGCAAACAGCGCTACGACAAAGCCCAATACGCGGAAGCGCTTCAGGACTTCGAGTTGGCGCTGACCTACCCCGCCAACTTGGGTGTGGGCGCGCGCTACGCGCTGACCGATGCCGAAACGCGTTATTGGATCGGGCGCACCTACTTGGCCCTGGGCAAGCGGGACGAAGCCAAGGCGGCCTGGGAGTTCGGCGCCAAAGAATACTCCTCCAAGGACAAGCCCCTCGTCTTCATCCCGTTGACCGACAAGCAAAACGAATATGTGGCCAAGTGCGCCACGGCCTTGGAGGTCCTGGCAACGGGATCATAGTCAGCGTTTCGCACTCTCCGCGGACCGGCGACGGGACTGTACACCTCGCCGGTCCGTTTTTGTCACCCCTTAGGCCCGTACCCGAGACACCAAAAGCCTCCTTCTCAAAACTGGATTCCTCATGGGCAATTGACTATCGTCAAGCCGCTGCAAGGACCTTTCGGTTGAGGCACGCCCATGTGCACTTTCGCGCACGGAAAACGAATGCTCCGTGGTTCAGTCGTGGCCGCTGCGGTATTGCTGTGCGCCGGATGTCCACCCTCGAAATCGTCACTCTCTCAAGCACTGGGGTTTCTGCAAGTAACCCAGACGACATCGTGGGAGGAATCGACGGGAGCTTCCGGTTCTGCTGCCGACTTCGAAGGAGACTGGCCGCAATTCTTCCACTTCAAGTCCGTTCCCAATTACCGCATTCGCGAAGTAAGCCCGTTTGTCGTGGCCTTCATCCATCACGCATTAACGTTGATCCACGAATCCAATGCCGACGCGTTGGGCCTGTCTCAAGCCGAGATAGATGCCGCGCGCAACATGCGCCAAAGGGCCGTCTTGTTCATGAAACGTTTTGAGTCGGCCGAGGGCGAACCCGATGCACACACGTACGGATTCTGGCCCCATGATCGCAATTCTCTATCCCCCATCTCCCCGCTGGAGACTCTTGCGCAGAGCATCATGAAGGGTCCCTTGCTTGGAGGCGACCGCGTGCCGTTGAACCTGGACTACTTCCCAAGGGCTCTGGCCATACCGACGGACGCGGATGTCACCGCGACGACATACACGACCCTGCTGGACGATGCTTTGCTCGACGGCGGTCCCGGCCCTGCGGTGTCCTTTGAGCAGTTCTTTGCGGACTGGCGCGATACCGGCGCCATCCCGCTTCGCCTGACACCGGACTGGCTTCCCCATGCCAGCGGCGCATACCTGACGTGGCTTTCTTATCTGGCTCCGCCCGACGCACCTATTCCAAACGATGTCGACTTGGTGGTCGATGCCAATGTGCTCTATGCACTGGCGCGCCATGGCAAGACCGACACCCCTGGATTCGCTGAAACGGTAGCACTGATCAACAGCGCCGTGCAGCAAGGGTTGCATCGCACGCGCTTCGAAGACTTGAGTTCGTATTATCCGGACAGCTTTGTCTTCCATTACTGCGTGTCGCGCGCATACTTTGAAGGCCCAGTGCCAGGTCTGGCGGCTGCCGTGAATGCACTCGCCGATGATCTCGAAGCAAGTGCGAGGATTCGAGCCGATGGCACGGTGTGCTGGGACAAGGGCGATCCACACCTCAATACGGCTTTTGCCGTGCTCACGCTGTTGAACGCCGGACGCGATTCTGAGCTGCTCGATGGCGCAATCGACTATTTACAGGCTTCGCAAGATCCGCGCTGTGGCAGTTGGAACGAAGCTGTCTTCTTCATTGCGCGCACGGACGGCGGCCAAGTCATCGAATGGGAGTCGTCCGCTTTGACCACAGCCATGGCGTTGGAAGCGATAGCCCGATTCCGGCTGCAAGACTAGAGAGCGTTTATCGAGTCACCTACTTGGAATATGCCCCGTACTTCCGCACTGCGTTATAGAGCGCAACGAGGTTCTCCGGAGGCACGGCAGCCTGAACGTTGTGCACGGTGTTGAACACAAAACCGCCGCCCTTGCCAAACACGCGGATCCGCTCGCGGACTTCGTTTTCCACATCGCTCGCGGAACCAAAGGGCAGCGTCTGCTGTGTATCGACTCCTCCGCCCCAGAACGTGAGTCGATCGCCGTACTCTTCTTTGAGGGCGGCCGCTCCCATTTCGTGAGCCGAGCATTGAACCGGATTGAGAATGTCAAAGCCGGCATCGATGAAATCGTCCAAGAAAACGCGCACTGAACCGCAGGAATGGATGAACGTCTTCCACTTCGTATTCTTGTGTACCCAGTCGTTCACGGCCTTATGGAAGGGTTTGTACAGATCCCGATATGCGTCGACGGATATGAATGGCCCGCGCTGTGTCCCGAAATCGGTACCTGTGACAAACACCGCAGCCACCTTGTCGCCCACGACGTTATAGATCTTCTGCCAATTGGCCAGGGCTATTTCACACTGCCGCTCGAAGATCGCATACACGTGGTCGCGGCGCATCGCCGTGCTCATATACCACTCCGCAATGTCACGAATGCCCTTAGGATGTTTGAGCCATGGCCCAGGCACAAGCGCTATGTCTCCAAACGCCGTACCTCCAAAATTCGCAAGAATCGCCCGGCCGGTTTGATAGAGCTGATCGCATTCCGTTCGAAAGTGCTCCAGAACTTCGTCCGAAATCGGCTCGAATTCCTGCAGGTTATCCTCAACGCGGAGAGTCGCGTCATCGATAGGCTCCTGGCGAACGATGGTGTCGAAATAGAATCCGCATTGGGGCATTCGTCCGCTCGGCGGCGCGCTCTTGTCGCCTTCAGGATACATGAGAATGTCGCCATTCTCTTCGGGGTCCGTATTGAACGCATCGGGTACCAACACGGGCGTACCGTCATAAAGCTTCCACTCTTTCCAATCCTTGTTCTCAAAACCAAACAGCGTGCGCGGGCCCTTGAGGCCTACGACGTCAACGCCCAGTGCATCCATCAAGTCGGGTGCGATGTCCCCCAGCATTTGATAGGGCTCAGTCACTTTGACGGGCGTGCCCGGAGGATCGAGCCCCAGTTCCTGCCTCAGCAGGTATACCGAACGGACGTGCATGCCCGTAACAGCGCTCCCTCCCAAGTCCAGCGGTAGCCGGTCGGGTTCGCGGTGATTCAGGGCGGCAATGACACGTTCTCTCGACGTCATGTTGTATATCCTCCAAGCCGACGGTTTTCGTTATTCTACGCTTTTCCCGGAATTGCGTTAATCCTTCGCCGTTATCTCCGTTCGGTACTTCTCCCAAAGCCTCCCTGCAACTTCCAGGGAAACTCCCTGGGGACTCGCGGGATATGCTTCGGTCTGATGCGTCCAGGCCTCTTCCCATTGTTGGAAATCGAGTTCGATGGCCTTCGCGTCCAATTCCTGGCCGTTGTTCAACGACTGCTGAAGCATGTCGAGGTACTTCTGCCAGCGAGGCATATAGAACCCTTGAATCAGTCCCCCCCACTGCTTGGCAGCATAATCGTGAAGCACGCTGTCCGCCGGACCCCACAACGTGATCTGATTTCGCGCGTTCCATTCGTAATGGCGGCGGCTTGCCTCATCGTTGCCCCATCGCTTGGCATCTTCCAGCCACTTCCCCAGCAAGAACTCCTTTCGAGTCGAGAGAAGCGCGTCTGTGTCCTTCATCAGATCCAGCAGGCGCTTGCTCGCCTTCGCGAGCGCTTCCTTGTCTTTCTGAACATATGCAGTCCGTACGTCGCGAATTCGCGCAGGCACGAGTCCAATCAAAACCTCGCGTCCGACGTGAACAACGTCGTATTGATAGGTGTCGAGAGCACCCAGATCTTCTTTACTCTCCAGCAACAGTTGCCATACGCGGGCCATTTCTGCGGTATTGAACGTGCGCAGATTGACGACCGTATCCGAATCGGGCAGTGCAGGGCGTTGGCACAGTGGGTTGCCGGCGCGGCTTGGTTCGTTGTATGCCGTTTTGAGCAGCAGAGTCCAGGCGTCCGCCGCGTTTGCGTTGACTCGCCCGTATCGCCGCTCAGCATAACCTCGAATCCATGTGTCTGTTTCAATAGGTCCCGGTTTCCAGAAGAGGCAGTTCATGAGGTCGTAGACCACGGGATTGTAGCCGAGACCTTCCATGATGCAACCGACCCCGGCCAGCTTACCCCTATTCGGACTGGTCAAGGCTTCATTCAGATTGCCTGCAATCTGAGGCAATCCCCCGTGCAAACTCACCTGATCGCCGAAGTCTTGAATAATGCACCACACCCACGGCTTCCCATAGAAGGACTCTGTCTTGTTCCACGCGGGGCGCGATTCGCAATACAGGTCGAGCACGATCATGCGGTCGTCTGGAACGGCTGTCAGCAGCGCCTCGGCTTGAGGCGCCTTCCAGAAATCGGGGTTGTTCACGAACAACCAGCCTTGCATGATCCAAACGGCCTCGGGGTCTCCCGCGGCCATCGCCCCATACACGGCGCGCGCCATATCGCTAAGGAAGGCTGGTTCGTTGCTGGGCGGCGACATTTCAATAAACGTGTCGGACGCGTACAAGTGATCCGTCCCGAATTCCTTGGTCTGCGCTTCAATAAACGCTTTACCCACCTTCGCGAATAGTGGATCGGACGGATCGACGAACAGGGTTCCAGGGAAACCGCACCAGCTCGGCAACTGCCGCAGCGTTGCATCAGGGAAATGCTTCGTGAAAGCCTGCGGCACGTGGCCCGGGAAACCCTGAAGAACCGGCGTCATGCCCAACGACCGTTCGCGTTCCAATATCTTCTTGCCGAGAACGCGATGGCGCTCAATCCAATCCTGCCGGAGGGGTCCTCCCCATCCGTCCATGCATCCCATCCATCCAAACGGGAGGTACGCGGGCCCCACCATGAACTGCCCAATCTCTTCATCAGACAGTCCCCACTCGCGACACAGCGTCTGCCAAACCGCCTCTTGTCCGGTGACAGCCAGTGGCATGTTAACGCCTTGGAGCGCCATCCAGTCGATCACGCGCTCCCACTCGCGCCAGTCCCACCATGCCAGGGAGTAACTGAAGCAGCAGTAATTGAAGCAGTAACGGTATTTGAACGGCGTGACGATGCGGATTCGCTCATCAAATGGTGGCAACGGTCTTGGGAGGTCCAACTGGTTGCCCCATAACGATACGCTCGCGCGGCAGAAGTTCTTCAGATAGTAGTTGAGCGCAGACGCCATGGCCACGCCGTTAGAACCACCCAGGACGACTTTGCCGTCGCGGTAGTCCAACTCGAACACGTCGCCCGACGCATCTTTGGGGATCTCTTGAACAACAAACTCGCTGGCCCGCCCGGGAAGGATACGATTGAGGAGTGCGCGGGCCGACTCTTCGGATTCCGTCGCGCTACAAGCTACCGCCCAGAAGAACGTGATTCCCGCCCAAAACGCAAGTTGGCCGAAGGCTCGCATTGCACCTCTCCCCCTGGGGAATTCCCCGCTTACGCACTCCGCAAGACCCTATACCAACAGCCTAGCATGATGCCACCTGCGTATCCGGCCTAATAGGACCAATACACCGGATGTCTGCGTGAACTCGGCCTGCTTTCGTTTCGGCTGTGGATCCGACTATCATGTTGGGAGAATTCCATTCGGGGGGTGTCGCGAGAACGCAATGTGCCGCTGACATGTGAGTAATCACAGATGGAGTTACACGACGGTCACGGTCGACTACTCTGTTGCGGCCCTCGAAAGAACCGGGCGGCGGGTGCACCCGGCAGCAACCACGCAGGAGGAGGAACCGTGAGAATTCGTTTTGCGCACTTGGGTCTGACCGCGCTTGCGGCCACACTTCTGATTGCATCGGGCTGCGGCTCTCAGGGCAGCGGCGGCACGACTACAGGCTCCTCCGCAAACAACTCATCTGGAACCTCCGATCGTGTCCGCATAGGATTCCTGGTCAAACAACCCGAAGAGCCTTGGTTCCAACAGGAATGGAAGTTCGCACGGAAGGCCGCGAACGAATTGGGATTCGACCTCATTGAGATCGGTGCGATGGATGGCGATAAGGTACTCTCTGCCATCGATAACCTCGCTGCTCAAAAGGCGCAGGGCTTTGTCATTTGCACACCCGACGTACGCTTGGGTCCCGGCATCATGGCCAAAGCCCAAATGTACAACATGAAAGTCTTCACGGTGGACGATCAGTTTGTCGGTGCCGACGGCAAATTCATGGACGTACCGTATATGGGCATCTCGGCACGCAAGATTGGCGAAGCGGTGGGACAAACCCTCGCCGATGAGTTTAAGAAACGCGGCTGGCCCATCGAGGAAACCGCCGCGGCAGGTATTACATTCAACGAACTGGACACCGCGCGAGAGCGAACCGATGGGGCCATCGCGGCGCTGAAGGCGGCAGGGTTCCCGGAAGAACGTATCTTCACGTCCCCCGAGAAGACATCAGATACAGAGGGATCGTTCAACGCGGCGGGGACATTGCTCACACAACACCCGGACGTGAAGCGGTGGTTGGTTTTCTCCATGAACGACGAAGGCGTGATGGGTGCAGTGCGCGCGATGGAAGGTCGCGGCTTCAACGCAGATACGATTGTCGGCGTGGGCATCGGCGGCAGCACTTGCCTCGTGGAATTTGAGAAGACCACGCCTACGGGGTTTTACGCCACGTGTCTCATCAGTCCGCTTCGCCACGGCTATGAAGCGGCCACCTTGCTTTACAGGTGGATTCATGATGGCGTGGAACCGCCGAAAGACACGCGCACGGAAGGCTTCATCATCACGCGCGAGAATTACAAGCAAGTGATGAAGGAGCAAGGGCTGCTCGACGATTCGAGCCCGGCACAATAAGGAGTCCCCTCGTGTCTCGTCGCATGCCTTGGGGTGAGAACTCTGGAATGCTGCTGGTGTTCGTGGCGATGTTCGTGATTCTGTCGTTCACCGTGGACAATTTCTGTTCGTCACCCAATATGATCGCCCTGGCTCTTTCTGTCGCCACGGTAGGCATGCTCGCGTGTACGATGCTTTTCTGCCTGGCATCGGGCGACTTCGATCTGTCGATTGAAGCAGTCGTCGCTTTTAGCGGCGTGCTGGCCGCGGTGGTCGCAAATGAAACGCAAAGCGTCGCGCTGGGTATGACGGCTGGCGTGCTTGCGGGTGGTGCTGTCGGCGTACTGAACGGTACGCTCATCGCTAAAGTGGGAATCAACGCGCTCATCGTGACGCTGGGAACGATGCAGATTGTCCGGGGTATGGGATTCATCGTCTCCGGCGGCAGCGCCGTCAGCATTGTGGACCCGCGCTTCTACACGTTGGGCATGCAGAACAATTTGGGAATCCCCAATCCCGTCTGGATCACGCTGACGTGCTTTGTTGTCTTCGGAATCCTGTTGAACAAGACCAAGTTCGGGCGGCACACGCTCGCTATCGGCGGCAACCGAGAGGCCGCGCACTTGGCGGGCGTGCCGGTCAATCGCGTCAAGATACTCATCTTTACCATGCAGGGGCTAATGGCCGGTTTTGCAGGAGTCATCATGGCCTCGCGCATGACCAGCGGCCAACCCAACAGCTCGCAGGGACTCGCGCTCGACGTTATCTCCGCGTGCGTGCTGGGAGGCGTGTCGCTGTCGGGTGGCATCGGCAGTATGGGCGGAGCCGTAATCGGCGTGTTGATTATGGGCACCGTCCAAAACGCGATGAACCTCTCGAATGTACCTACGTTTTATCAGTATGTCGCGCGCGGCTTGATTCTTCTCGCCGCGGTCGGTTTCGATCAGTGGAAACGGCGCAGGGTATAGCCCTGCCTTCATGAACAACCCAAGGAGTATGTCGAGAATGCGATTGCCGAGAATTGACATCGTTGTCATCGCCCTGTGCGCGTGTTGTGTTCCCTTCGCGTATGCCCAAGAATCGCTCGTCCTCACCGAGAACGGCGCCAGCGACTTTCGCATCGTTGTCGGCGAAACGGCCTCTCCATCGGAACACTACGCGGCAAACGAACTTCAACGTTTCCTGCGCGAGATTTCGGGGGTGGAGTTGCCCGTCGCATCCGACGGTGGCGCGATGACGCAGCACGAAATCCTGGTCGGCCGGAGCAAGCACCTCGACAGCCTCAATCTCGCGATCGATTGGCCGGCGCTTGGCACGGAAGGAGTCCTCATACGCACCCATGATGGACATCTCGTGCTTGCGGGCGGTTCCAAACGCGGGACTCTCTACGCGGTCTACACGTTTCTCCAGGAGCAACTCGGTTGCCGTTGGTTCACACCGCAAGTCAGCCGCATTCCGAAACAAGACCGAATTGTCCTGCCTCCGTTGAACGTCATGCGTAGACCCATCTTCGAGTATCGCGCGGAGACATGGAGTTCGGCGGCCGATCCCGATTGGGCTGCGCGCAACTACATCAACACGTGCAGCGCCTGCGACGCGGAGCATGGCGGCAGCTTCAAGGCCATCGGCGGCGGTCACAGTTTTCACGCCATGTTTCCGCCCGAGAAGTACTTCAAAGACCACCCCGAATATTATCCCCTGATCGGCGGCATTCGCACGGCACAGAAGAGCCAGCTCTGCTTCACGAATCCCGACGTCGTGAAGGCCGCCACAGAATGGGTTCTCGGTCAATTGCGCGGAAAACCCGAGACCGATTTCATCTGGGTTGCTCAGATGGACTGCCGGGGCTGGTGCGAGTGCCCGGGCTGCGACGCGATCTTCAAACGCGAAGGTAGCGAATCAGGTCCGCTATTGGAGTTTGTCAATCAGATCGCGGACGCCATCAAGTCCGAGTTCCCCAACACGAAGATCGCCACCTATGCTTACGGCGACACGCGTAAACCACCCAAAACGGTCAAGCCGCGCAGCAACGTCGAAGTCATGGTCTGCCCCATCGAACTCTGCTATTCGCATCCGGTCGCCACGTGCGAACTCAACCGCACCTTTGTCGATGATCTTGCAGGTTGGGCGAAACTGACCGACAACTACTACCTCTTCGATTACACCGCCAATTTCGATCACTATGTGATGCCGCAGCCGAACCTGCGTGTGCTGCAACCCAATTATCAGTTGTATGTGAAGAACAATGTGCGCGGCATTTTCGCATTGGGCAATCCTGGTAGAGGCACGGAACTGGCCGAACTGCGCGCCTACTTGCTTGCAAGGCTGATGTGGAATCCCGACGTCGATATCCAGAAAGACATCGACGAATACATGGAAGCCCTGTACGGCAAGGCCGCCGCGCCCATCAAGCAGTATTTTGCGCTCATGCACGACAAGGTGGAGAAGGACAACATCCACTGCGGGATCTCCGTCAGCCCAATGGCGCCTCACCTCTCGATGGAAATAATCGACAAAGCAAAAGTCTTCTTTGACGAGGCCGAACGCGTCGCGGAAACGGAAGAGATTCGCGAGCGCGTGCGCTGTGCACGGCTGCCGATCCAACACATCGAGCTGGAATGGTTGAAGCCGCGCTACCGCATCGTGGGTGACACCTATACCCCCGAAGTCTCTCCAAATCTCATGGATCTCGCGAAACAGTTCGTCGAAGTGGCGGATCGCAATGATGTGCCTGTGATCAGCGAAGGCGTCAAGCCCTCGTGGCACGTCGAACGGCTCACGCTATGGAGCAAGGTCTACCCGGCCGTGCATCTGGAAAACGATACGCTGCGACTCGAAGTGGTGCCTGGCCTTGGCGGTCGCATCGTCAGCATCGTGCACAAACCCACAAAGCACGAATTCCTCCTGCAGGCGCAGGCCGATGGCCGCGAGTATCCGAAGTCCGCAGGGTACGAAGAATACAGCGAACGCGGCTGGCGCAGTCACGGTTGGGAGCAGGAGTACGAATGCACGCAAGTGAAACCAGGGAAAACGGTTCGCATGTCGGCACTCCTTCCCAACGGCCTCACCATGGAACGCACGCTCGAATTGTCCGATACGGAACCGGCGCTGACGATCCATTCGCGACTCGTCAACAACTCGGATAAGCCCATCTCCGGATGCCTGCGTACGCATCCCATGTTTCAGCTTGGAGAGTTGGAGAAGGTCGTCGCGACATACACGGACATTGCTGGCAAGGAACACACCATGCCCTTGACGCTGCCTGTCGGCCAAGTGCGCGGCCAATTCTATTCGCGCGGCGACGAACGTCCTAACGGCAAGTGGGCGTGTACGAACGAAGGACTCGGCCTATCCGTCGAGCAAACCTTCGACACCGCACAGGCTGAAGAATGCTTGCTTGATTACCTGCCGGCCAAGCAACGTTTCAATCTCGAGTTGGCGTCAACGGAGAAGGAACTTGCCAAAGGCGAAGCCCTTTCGCTAGATCATACATACCGGTTTATCTCCACGAAGAAATAGCGGCGCTTGCCGCGGAAGGAGTCACCGATGCGGGTACAATTGTTGGCCGTTTCGATCATGCTGCTGTCTGCCGCGGGGGCCTACGCGGAACCGCCGGCGGCCGCGTCGCTTGCGGGCGATTGGACCTTTCGCCTTGACCCGGAGGGCAAGGGCATCGATGGCCAATGGCAGAATGCCGCATTCGAGGAGACGGTAAGCCTGCCGGGCTCGCTCGATGAAAACGGTAAGGGGACTCCGAACGCGGAGGCGAGCCGCGCGTACCTCAGCCGACTGTTCGAGTACGTCGGACCCGCGTGGTATCAGCGCGAAGTGGAAGTGCCCAGCGAATGGGCCGGAAAACCGCTCGAAGTGCATCTGGAGCGCTGCCATTGGGAGACGCGGCTATGGGTGGATGACCGCCTCGCCGGCGTGCAAGACAGCCTCTGCGCGCCGCATGTTTACGCGCTTGGCTCGCTGACGCCCGGTAAGCACCGGCTCACGCTGCGCGTCGACAACTCCATCAAGTACGACGTGGGTTCGCGGGCGCACTCCATTACTGAACACACGCAAACCAACTGGAACGGCGTGATCGGTCGCATGGAACTGCGCGCCCTCGACCCCGTGGGAATCGCGTCCGTGCAGGCCTATCCGAACGCGCAAAAACGGGAAGCGACCGTTCGCGTCGTCCTGAACAACGCCCTGGACACGTCCGCCGCGTGCCACGTTAAGGTGTCGGCTCTAAACGCCAGCCAGAACGTGGATGCGACCATCTCCGCGAACGGACAAAAGGTGATTGAGACTGTTCTGCAACTGGGTCCCGACGCGCCGCTTTGGGATGAGTTCGACCCGAGCTTGATCGATCTGGATGTCGCGGTATCCGGCAAAGGGATCGATGCGTCCCGCCGCGTGCGCTTCGGCCTGCGCGACATCGCGACAAACGGCACGCAGTTCACCTTGAACGGACGTCCCTACTTCGTTCGCGGCACGCTCGAATGCTGCATCTTCCCGCTGACCGGATACCCCGCCATGGACGTTCAACACTGGCGGCGCATGATGGAGACGGCGAAGCAATACGGCCTGAATCACTTCCGGTTCCATTCGTGGTGTCCGCCCGAGGCGGCCTTCATCGCCGCCGACGAAACGGGCATCACGTTTCAGGTCGAAACGCCCGTGTGGGGCGACCTCGGCAAGAATCCCGATGTTGACCAGTACATCCACGACGAGGCCGACCGCATCTTTGAAGCCTACGGCAATCACCCGTCGTTCGTGATGTTGGCCGTTGGCAACGAACCCAGCGGACCCAACAAAGACGCCTTCCTGACAGACATCGTCACCAAGTGGAAGGCCCAAGACCCAAGCCGTTTGTATACGACCTGCTCGGGCTGGCCAGAACTTCCCGTGAGCAACTACCACGTTGTGCATGAGCGCAATCGCCATCCTTACCGTCTCCACGGAGGGCCGCTCGGCCCCAACACGACCGTTGATTATCGCGATGTGCTCGAAGGGTGCCCCCAACCGGCCATCGCGCACGAACTCGGTCAGTGGTGCGTCTATCCCGACTACCGCGAGATCCCGAACTACACGGGCACATTACGCGCGCGGAACCTTGAGGGATTCCGCGACAGCCTCGCGCGCGCGGGCATGCTCGACCAGGCCACCGATTTTGCGCGTGCCTCAGGGAAGCTCCAGCGCATCATGTATAAGGCTGATATCGAAACGATGCTGCGCACGCCCGGTGCGGGCGGGTTCCAGTTGCTCGCGTTGCAGGACTTTCCAGGACAAGGCAGCGCGCTGGAGGGATTCATCGACGCCTTCTGGAACAGCAAGGGCGTCGTGATGCCCGACGAGTTCCGCCGCTTCTGCAGCGAAACGGTCCCATTGTTGCGCTTGGAGAAGTTCGTGTGGACAAATGCCGAGACCCTCAAGGCCAGTGCCGAAATTGCGCACTTCGGATCCCTGCCACTCGCGCACGCACGTCCCTCTTGGTCTATCCGCACTGCCGACGGAAACGAGATCGCCTCCGGCCAATGGCCGGAACGTGACATTCCGTTGGGTAATGGCATCGCCTTGGGCGAGTTGAGTTGGCCATTGAATCTCATCAACACGCCCACCAAATTGACAATCTCTGTCTTCCTCGCGGGTACGGTCTACGCCAACTCGTGGGATGTGTGGGTATACCCTTCGCCCTCGGGGAGAAAGCTGACCTTCACGGCTTATGTGCCGGGAACTTCCTACACGCACAGTTGGGATGTAAATACGTTACCTGCTAAAGAAGAGCATTCACATGTGCTGATCGCCGATGAATGGTCTCCAAGAGTCGCGCTGAAATTGCGCGCTGGCGGCAAGGTCCTGTTGCTTCCGAAACAGATCGCGCCCATGCGCCGCGTGAAGAGCGCCTTCGAACCCATCTTCTGGAACACGCAGTGGTTCCCCGGGCAAAGCAGGCAACTGGGCATCCTTTGCGATCCGCGTCACCCGGCCTTCGCCAGCTTTCCCAACGACGGCTACACCGATTGGCAATGGTGGGACCTGCTGAACAAGTCGCAGGTCATGCGCCTCGACGATCTGCCTTCCGATTACCGGCCGCTGGTGCAGGTCATCGATGACTGGAACAAGAATCGCAAACTTGGAGCCATCTTCGAAGGCCGCGTCGGCGCGGGCAGAATCCTGGTCTGCTCGCTGGACATCTGGAACGGACTGGACCAGCGCCCCGCCGCGGC
>JAIBAQ010000089.1 GCA_019695095.1 Candidatus Hydrogenedentota bacterium | reverse complement strand
AAGTACCCGACTTCGACGTTCAAGACCACGAGCATCAAGCCGTCTGCATCTGGATTTGACGTCAGCGGCGACCTCACGATTCGCGACAAGACCAAGAACATTACGTTCCCCGCGACGATCGCGCTTGACGGCGCCAACCTGAAGGTGAAGGCGGAATTCGAGCTCAATCGCAATGATTTCGACATCAAATACCAGGGCACTGTTGGCGACTATGTCATTCAAGACAATTGCCCGGTGAAGCTGGATATCGTCTGCGTTCCGGCCCAATAGAATCCCGACCTTTACTGCGCGTGTTGCAGCGCCTGCCGTTCGCGGCAGGCGCTTTTCTTTTGCCGGAAAAGACAGGTTTACGCGTTACGCGTAAGGATTAGTCCCCTTGCCGGGGCGCCATCCAAACCAAGACAGAACGCGATGACGGAGAATCATGGCAATCATCTCACACCCGAGAAAGAAGGCGCGGACCTTGCTTCCTGTCACGGAGGACGTCCCGATGCGTTTTCGGTAGTTGACGGGGATTTCGATAAAGGGGATTTCGTTGAGAATGGTTAAGAGTAAAAGCTGAGGCCCAAACGCGGAGCCTCCGATGGAAAACTGGGGGGCAATCTTCTCGTAGGCTTCGCGGTGAAACAACCGCATGGTACAACCCACATCCGTGAGCAGTGTCGTGTTAAACAAGAACTCCACCAACTTGCCGACAGCCCAATTACCCCATTTAAGGAAAAGGCCCATGTTGGCCCCTTCCCACACCAATTCGCGCTGCGTGCGCGTGCCGAATACAACGGGGACGTCATCGGAATAGGCCAGCAATTTCGCAACGTCGTGTCCGGAGAACGTTCCATCGGGTTCGGCAAGAACCAGCAAGTCGCCGGTTGCCTCGTGAAGCCCACGCCAGATGGCGTGCCCGTAGCCCTGCATAGGCTCATGAACCAGGCGGGCCTGGGTCTTTTGCACTTCTTCGCGCGTTCCCTCGGCGGCATTGTTGTCGACGACTACGATTTCATCGACATACGGGCATGCGAAGAAGTCTTCAATGCACTGCTTAATTGACTGCTTCTCGTTATACGTCGGAAAAACGACCGAGACCTTCTTGTCCTTCCACATGCCCCTTCCTCGTTGTCCACGCAAATCCTTGAACGTATTGGCAAGGCGATAAGCCTACCAATACGTATAGAGAAACGTCTCAATTAACCAACACTGACCGATCAAGAATGCGAGTGTCACGCTCAGCGGCGCCAGCGACCGTGTTGAGGCAACTATTCGCTCCAGCATACATGCAGCGGGAATCACCATGAACGGAATGATATACATGGCGGATCGCTCTCCCTCGCCGCGCCCGAGATATAGCATATTCAGAACAAGTAGCGTGAGCAGGCAGACCACTGATACCGCTTTGGTCTCTCTTTCTACACGCGATAGCCTGCCCAAAAACAAAACGGTCAATGGAATCCCGGCAAAGAACAGCATGGTAAGCGGGTTGAGCAGTTTGTACACGTAGGAGGCATAGCGAGGGGTCTGCATGTCGAGATTGCGCTGGTCTTCTTCAAACTGTGCCTTGCATACATGAAAGCACTCAATCACATTGAACCCGGACCATAGGTAGACAAGTCCATGCACGGCAACAAACGCAACGAGCATGACCAACGCTGTCTTGAAAACGGATACACGGTAAGCCGGGTCTGCCAGTCTCCAGAGGCCCACGAATCCAAAGAAGGCCCCGATGCTCACGAGCGAGAAGGATAACAGCGACATGAGTGCGTAGAGAACTCCCGCCCCCAATGCATACGCGATAGACTTGCGGTGGATGGCGCGCCAGAACAAGAACAACCCGCCAATCGTAAAGGGCATGAACAGAATGTCGGCGCTGGTCGCGGTGAACAACAAAATGGTCGGGGTCAACGTGTACAGCAGGCAACAAATGAGCGCGGTTCTCTGGTCGCGCACATCACGCACCCAGTAGAAGAGCGGGAAGACCGCCAGGCTTCCGAAGAGAATTGTTCCGATCGACAAGCCGAGCGCCTCGCGGCCGAATAGAAAGGACAACACCCACAGCACTGCTACCGGACCGGGCGGGTGAACCTTCGAGTGCATGGAAAGGAAAGGGTGCAGCTTAAGGTAATCACTGAACAATCCCCGTATAGACATGCCGCGCCCGATGTCATTGACGTACTCGTACTGAGAGCGCATGTAAGGGGCGGCAATTCCTTCTAAACCGCCTCGCATCATGGCAATGGCCCCGGCCAGAAGAACCGTCATCAGAAACAAGCCCGCAAGCGTCGCCTTCAGGGCACGGGGGCTCAGATCGTTGCCAAACCAGTCGTGGCGGCGCGAAATGAAGAGCGCCAACCCCACACAGCAGGCCACGAGAATCAGCACCAACAAGTTCCCGAGTATCCCGAAAACGGGTGAATAGACGGCGTGGAACGGCGTCACGTGCATGTAGATAGACTCGACGCCGAGCGCGTTGGCCAGAATGACCCCAAGCACGAACCACAAGGAAAGGCGGATATAACTCCCCAGGAGTCCCTTGGCGGCTTGGGTACCGGTCAGATTTGGAACTGTATCCTCACACAACATGGCGCCCATTGTACGAGAGGAAAACGTGGATGTCACCTTGCTCCCAAGAAACACGGTTCCTCCTTGCCGTGTTTCTTCCCCTGCATGCACAACGCGCATTTGGCGTTGTGCTGCAAGGTTCTGCGGAACTTCGCAATGGCGTTAGGGATTGTAGACTTATGGGATCTTGAATACTACCATCGATAGGGGTGGGATCCTGTTCAATCGGATATATGGGGTCTCGAGACACCTTGAGATCCCTGGATAAATCGACGGATTTTGAATCGGCACCGGCATCTGTGAGATAGTGTTCACGCAAAGGGTTCTGGAGTCCAACGCATT
The DNA here is from genome assembly GCA_019695095.1 of Candidatus Hydrogenedentota bacterium. Classification (NCBI taxonomy): domain Bacteria; kingdom Pseudomonadati; phylum Candidatus Hydrogenedentota; species Candidatus Hydrogenedentota bacterium. The sequence continues at coordinate 22,851 of JAIBAQ010000089.1, read as the reverse complement.
CCTAGGCCCAAGTTTAGAGGCGTTCCCTCTACAGTCCGGCGTGTGGCGACACCAATTCTCACAAACACGCACGATCAGGCAACACAGACAACGTCATGAACACGCTGTACGATTTCTATTGGCGCAGGCGGTCCACGTCCGCGAGTCTCCGCCGTGCCGTGGTCGTTTCTATCGTGCTTCACGTTTTGCTGCTAGCCGCCGCGGTGATGTGGGTACGCCAACGCGCCCCGATGGCCATCGGCACCATCTACGAAGTGCAGTTTGGGTCCAACGTGCCACTGGCTGCTGCTAGCAAAGGCGGTGCGGTAGGTGAAGAGTCGGAAAACCTATCGCCGCCACCCAAAGTTGAGCAAGCACCCGAACCGGAGCCGGAGCCGGAACCGCCCAAAGTGGAGCCGCCCAAGCCTCCTGAGCCCAAACCGGAGCCCCCACCACCTCCACCGCCACCTAAGGAGACTCCGAAGGTTGTGAAGAAGGAGGAGAAGCCCAAAGAAGAGAAGCCGAAGCCTCCTGATAAGAAGAAGGAAGCTACGGACAAGAAGCCACAAACGGACGATAAAAAGAAGGCCGACGCACAGAAGGACAAGAAGAAGACGGACAAACAGATGGTCGCGAGTGCGGACCAGCCTGAAAAGGACAATCAGTCCGACAAGCCAGTGACGGGATACGGGAAAGGTCAGAAGGGCGACCAAATTGGCCAGCCCAAGGGTGACCCCAATTTACCGCCAGGTCCTGGTGTTAATATGGGCGAAGGGCTTCCCACAATTTTGACAACGTGGGGAAGCCTGGTCCAGATAAAGGTACAGCGAATCTGGGAGATTCCTTCCAGCGTGCTCTACGGCGGCGGAAAGAACGAGGTCACCATATCGTTCTGGGTGAACCGAGAGGGCTACGTTTTGGGAGAACCCGAGATTATGAAGAGCGTTGGCGATTCCGAGTTGGGAGTCTCCGCGGTTAAAGCAATTAAAGCGGCAGTTCCGCTGCCGCCGCTTCCCGAAAGTTATGCCGAGCCCGAGGTACAGGTTGTCTGTACATTCGTGCCTACCGAGTAATTGAACCTACAGTGAAGAATCCTGGAGGAAGATCGAAGTGAGTTGGAATCGCGCAAGCATACCGACATTGGCAGTACTGTTAAGCCTCTTGGCTTTCGCACCACACGTATTTGCTCAACAGCCAGTGGGGTTGAGTGTTCAGAAATCCGTGGACAAGCGTGTCTTGCTGGCAGTACCTACATTGGCCACCGTGCCTGGCCAGGAAGCGCTGGGCTCGCAGATGGCAGAGGTGATTGCCAACGATTTGTCGTTCAGCGGCCTGTTTCGCATCCTTCCGCCAACGCAGTATCCGGCTGGGTTCACAGGGCTGACGAGCGATCCAAAGCAGATCAATTTCCAACTCTGGCAGGGCACACCGGCCCTGTACCTTGTGTACGGATATGTGTCGGCAGAGCAAGGCAACATCGTTGCGCAGTGCTTTCTTTTCGACATCCGTGCTGCAAACTATGTGGTCGGCAAGAAATTGACCAGCACCCAAGACGCGTGGCGTCTCGTCGCGCACGAGTTTTCGGACGAAGTGGTGAAGTTCATTGACGGCACGCCGGGTGTCGCGACGTCTCGAATCTGCTTCAGCGGAGGCGAACCACGGAAAAAGGAAATCTATGTTGCCGACTACGACGGGGCGAACCTCCGTCAAGTGACCAAACACGGGTCCGTGTCGATTTTGCCGGCCTTCTCGCCCGACGGAAACAAGATTGCCTACGTCTCATACAAAGACCGCTATCAATACATCTACGTTGTCGAGCTTGCGACGGGGAAATCGACGCCGCTGTCGCGCGAAGTGGGTATGAACAGCGCGCCGGTTTGGCACCCGAACGGACGTCAACTTGCGCTGGTGCTCAGCAAAGACGCGAACTCTGAAATCTACATGGTGAATTCGGATGGAACAGGCAAACGCCGCCTGACAAACGACAAGTCGGTGGATTCGTCTCCCGCGTTCAGCCCGGACGGATCGCAAATCGCATTCGTGAGCGATCGAGGCGGAAAACCGCAGATATACGCGATGGACAGCAGCGGCGGCAACGTTCGCAGACTCTCGACGCAACCGGGCAAATTCTACGATCCCGTGTGGTCACCTGACGGCAAGTCGATTGCCTACGTTCTGGAGAATAGCGAAGGTTTCGAGATTTGGATGATGGGCGCCGACGGAAGCAGCCCCAAGCAGTTGACAAGTTCACCGGGTGGAAACGAGAACCCGACCTGGTCTGCCGATTCGCGGCACGTGATGTTTGCCAGCACCCGCACAGGCCGTTCGCAGTTGTGGACCGCCACCATTTCGAGCGGTGAAAACCGCGCCGTACCTGGCATTACGGTCGGCGCGCAGGGACCTGACTGGGGTCCGCGCAGGTAGTATGCGAACCACCGTCGAAGTAGCAGGCCGGAGCGACCGACATGGGTGAGAAGACGGTTGTAACCAATCGGCGCGCTCGTCACGATTATCATGTGCTTGAGAAATTCGAAGCCGGCATCGTGTTGAAGGGTACCGAAATCAAGTCGTTGCGCGACGGCCACATCGTCCTCAAGGACAGCTATGCGGATGTCATCGGCAACGAACTGTATCTTGTCGGGGTGCATATCAGCCCTTACGAGCAAGGAACCATCTGGAACCACGAGCCGGAACGCGACCGTAAATTGCTGATGCACAAGCGGGAGATTCTACGAATCGGTGCGCAAATCGCGGAGAAGGGGCTCACATTGGTCCCCCTGAGCGTCTACTTCAAGCAGGGCCGGGCAAAGGTGGAATTGGGGCTCTGTCGAGGAAAGCAGACTGTGGACAAGCGCGATTCAATACGCGAGCGCGAGGTTAAGCGTGAGATAGAACGCCACATCAAGGACGTTCGCCGATAGTCCGGATTTTCTGCGAGCACACGCGAAGCCAACTCACACTGCGCGAGAGCAATTTAAGCCGGCGCCTGGTTGCGCCAGTACAGATTGCAGGATAGTCAGTTTTCGGGTCCGTCCTGGGGGGAAGACCCGGTGTCTTGCCTTTGGTTGCACGAACGGGTAGTCTGACTGTTGTCATTGTGAGCAATCCGGATTGAATGTATCTCAATTCAAGAGGGGACTATGAGCATTTCACGCATTCTGGCCTGCTTCCTCACCATTATTTCCATCCTCGCTACTGGGTGCGGTCAGGGAGGAAGTACTTCCACACTCTCGCCGGGTTCCGATCCTCAGAGCCTATTTGCGGAGTGGAAGGCGCTTGTTGACAACCCCGAAGCCAACATGAATACCAACCGGTACATTGAACTGGCCGCTCAGATGTCCATGACGGCGCCTGAAATGCTTAATAAGATTGTAGACGTAATTGCGGACCCCGCCACGAAGCCCGAAACAAGAGCTATGGCTCTAGGTTCTCTCAACGGATTCGTTAAGAAGGATATGGTCCCTCGCCTGCTACAACTCACGGATGCCTCGCTTGAGAGCAGCACGAGGGCGGGCGTGATCATCCTCTTGTCGCCGGTTCAGTTGCCAGAGTGTGAGGCCCGGTTTCGAGAGCTCGTCAATGACCCCGACAAGCGCGTGAAGTTTGCCGCCAACGTTGCTTTGGCAGAGCGCGGAGACGCAGAGGCGCGCAAGGTCATTCAAGCCGAGTATTTCGAACCCAATATTCCTGCGCAATACAAGGAACGGATTGCTTTCACACTCGCGCAGACTCCGCAACCCGGTGACCAAAAAGTGCTGGCCGAAGCTGCTGCGGAAAGCGCCTTCAGCCCCATGTGTCGCGCTATGGCCATAAGTTCACTCGTGAATCTAGGGGACCCGTCGGTAATTCCCTCGCTGGAAAAGTGCTTGGTAAGCGAAGGTCCGCAGGAAGTCAAGGATTTGGCGCGAGATGCGCTGGCCGCTCTGAAGAACCAGGACGGAGATGCATCGAGCGCATCGCCTCAACCCTCAGACACGACGCCTGCTGCTACTGCGGAAACGCCACCCGCTGCAGCGGAGCCGACCCCTTCTGCAGCACCCGTTCCAGCCCCGGAAGCCCCGGCTAGTGCCGAACCTGCTGCCGCGCCACAACCGGCTTCAGGTGCGTGAAGCGCTTCGCAGAGCAACCACTTGCGACTCGACCCAAGGGTAGGTAAGTTCGATACCCTGGCGTAGGGAAAACTGCGAACGCCAGCCCGTGGAAAAGATGCGCGCATTGCTGAAGTTCCGCGACTGCACGCCCACCGGCCCGTCGACGTGTTGGATGCGAACCTCCTTTCCCGCGACCGCTGCAACAGTGTGCACCAACTCGTCAACCGTCACGTATTCGGGACAACCAATATTGCAGGGCTGCTCCAGCTCGGACTGCATCAGCCGGAAGATTCCATCGACCATATCGTCGACATACGTGTACGAACGGACCGCACTCCCGTCGCCCCACACCTCAATGCTCTCGCCGTCGGCCGCCTCCGCGACTTTACGGCATATGGCAGCGGGCGCCTTCTCCCTCCCTCCTCGCCAAGTGCCTTCCGGGCCGTAGCAGTTCTGAAATCGCGCGATTCGCACCGCAAAACTGTAACGCCTGCCGTATGCCATCGCGGTTCGCTCGGCATAGAGTTTCTCCCAGCCGTACTCGTTGTCCGGTAGCGCGGGATAAGCTTGATCCTCCACCATTTCAGGCTCGCCAGGAACCATGTCGCGGTAAACGCATACGGAAGACGAGAAGAAGTAGCGGGAGACTCCGATGCGCGCGGCGGCTTCAATCATGTGAGTATTAATGAGGACGTTATTGTGCATAATCTCGCACTCTGCGGAGTGGATGAACCCCATCCCACCCATGTCCGCGGCAAGCTGGTAGACTTCACGGGGAGCATCGCCGTCAAGCGTAACCGCGGCCTCGCACTGCTCGGGATCACGCAAATCGAGTAGTTTGAACTCGTCCGCTGCCGTACCCGAAAACTCGGGGAGTTTGATATCGACGCCGCGAACCCAATATCCCTCGCGTTTCAGCCGCTTCACGAGATGGCTCGCGATGAATCCACCTGCACCGCAGACAACTGCCCGTTTCATGCGCCGTGCTCCCCGTAGATTGCTCGCCTTGTCAGTTCAAGACACGCTTGACTCCTCGAAGTGTAGAGACTGTCCGACGTACCCCGCAAGTGGAAAATGGGGTGCTACATGCCCCATATTCAACCGTACTGTGCGGAAGAGCACCTGCAAATTCACGAGGAATAGGGAAAAGCGGTAGACCATGGACAGTTCTGTTTTGAGCGAATTGGTAATCGCGTGCGAAATCGGCGGCACAAAGCTGCAGGCCGCGCTCGGCACGCGCGACGGATTGATTGTGCACCGGCTGCGGGGAACCGCCCCGGCCGCGCAAGGCGCGCGCGCAGTGCTTGCGTGGTTCGATGGGGCCGTGCGGCAGCTCGCGGATGTTGCTGCGGCTCGCGATGCACGTGTTGTTGGCCTGGGAGCAGGATTCGGGGGACCGATAGAATCGGCTACGGGCCGCGTACTCGTTTCACACCAGGTGAGCGGATGGGACGATGTACCGCTAAAGGCGTGGTTTGAGGACAACTTCAGCTATCCCACTGCCATTATCAATGATTCGAATGCAGCAGGTTGGGCGGAGTACTGCCTTGGCGCGGGAAAAGGCACACGCACATTCTGCTATATGAACATTGGAAGCGGGATTGGCGGCGCGATCGTGATCGATGGAAAACTGCAAGACGGCCAGGGTTTTGGCGCCGCGGAGATTGGCCATACCTACATTCCCGACTGGACGCATACAACAGCGGGCATCCCCGACAAGGTGGAGAACCTGTGTTCGGGATGGGCCCTTGAGCGGCGAGTACGCGCCAACGCTCCGCTCCCTGCTGCGTCTCCGCTCGCGCAATTGTGCAACGGTCATCGCGAGCAAATCACCTGCGCGATGCTGGCACAGGCCGCCGCGCAGGGTGACGCCTACGCGCTGGTGGCAATAGAAGAAGTCGCCTTAGGCATCGGCACGGCCTTGAGCAACGTCATTACCCTTCTCCATCCCGAGCGTATCGCAATGGGCGGTGGAGTAAGCCTGATGGGGGATATCCTCTTGGACCCGATCCGCAGACATGTGGACGCTTTGGTATTCAGGCCCTATCGGAATCGCTACGAGATCGTGCCGGCAGCGTTAGGTGAAGATGTCGTCTTGGCGGGCGGACTGTTGCTGGCGCCGTAGTCCAATTGGCGAAAACTCAAAGATCGGGGGGATTCACGTGGTCCGCATTGTGGCTCTGCTGATAGCAGGAACGGCGTGTCTGGCGTATTCCAGCGAGGAACAGGCTCGAAAGGTCGAAGTACACCTTTACGGTGGCGATGTCTCACCGCGCGCGCCGCTTGCGTCGTGGTACCACGAAATCGGAATCAGTGATGTATGGCTCTTCCCGTGTGCGGGCGCTTTCCCGCAGGACCAGAAGCCAGAAACCCAGCAGACGCCTGAGCAGTTCGTGTCGAATGGCGTGCTCGGCGCGTATCAGGCCGTAGGAATTCGGTCTTGGTGGATGGAACGGCCCGTTCCGGATGTCCTGTACCAATCGGCAAAGGACGGTACTCATACGCTTTGGGACAGCAGTCCGGAGACTGAAGCAATATGGAGCAACGTCTGCAAGAGCATAGAGACCCTCTATGCCGATGTGAAGCGGGTGGGCTTCACGGGGCTCGCCTTCGACAATGAGGCCTACTATAGTTTTGAGGGCGATGAATCCGGCCGAGTAAAACCGTGGGTGTGGAAGGGTCACGAGAGTCAGCTTGGACTGGATGGCAACTACTACAAGCGCGGCAAGCAAGTCGGAGAACACATTCATCGTGTTTGGCCGCACGCCAAGGTAATCTTGGTCTACGCGTTTGGGTATGAAGGCGAGATGTGGTGGTATCGAGGCTTTCAGGACGCGGGGTGCGAGGTCTTCATCGGGGCTGAACACACCTACGGCGCCGGTCCGGGCGATTTCGGCAAGGAATACTTTCAATGCTGGTGGAACGGCAAGAAGACCAAAGAAACCTGCGATTGGAAGCGGACCCAATTCCCCTTCATTGCAGACAACCTACACGTCATGGCGGGCCTCTTCCCCATCGACTTTGGCGCACAAAAGCCCAACTACCGGGCTCGTGACTTCCGCGAACAACTACGAAGTGCGGCCTGTGACGACTCCAATGGCCCTATTCCAGTTTGGATTTGGCCCCAAGGCCCGTTTACACCCGAATCTTGGCAAGCCATCGCGTATGCCGAGGGAGAGTCGGCGAAGGACTACCTCGACGCCCTGACTGCATTTGCCCTGCGACAGGGCACCCCCTCTACAAAATAGTCACGTTCCCGGAATGAACTTGAAGCGCTCACTGTTTTCATCTATGTTCTTATATAGTAATAATTCCTATCTCTGAGAAATTCCAAATTAGACTCAGAGCGTCTGGGGGTTAGCAACATGAGGAGGCCAAACATGAACACGGAGAACAGACTCACAACGGCGGCGGGTATTCCGGTAAGCGACAACCAAACCTCCATTACGGCGGGAGAGCGTGGGCCTGTCTTGCTGCAAGACCACTACCTTATTGAGAAACTGGCCCATTTCAATCGGGAGCGCATCCCGGAGCGCGTGGTCCATGCGAAGGCGGCCGGAGCATACGGCACCTTTACGGTCACCAAAGATATCACCCCATATACGAAGGCGAAGCTCTTCTCCGAGGTGGGTAAGCAAACCGAAGTATTGGGACGCTTTTCTACGGTCGCTGGAGAGAAAGGCTCTGCCGATACAGTCCGAGACGTGCGCGGATTTGCGCTGAAGTTCTACACGGAAGAGGGCAATTGGGACATGGTCGGAAACAACACGCCCGTATTCTTCATTCGGGACGCCGTGAAGTTTCCCGACTTTATCCACTCGCAGAAGCGAGACCCGCAGACGAACCTCCGCTCGGAAACCATGCAGTGGGACTTCTGGTCACTGGTGCCGGAGTCGCTTCATCAGGTAACCATCTTGTTCAGCGATCGAGGCATACCCAAAGGCATCGCGTATATGAATGGCTACGGGAGCCACACCTACAGCTTCATCAATGCCAGGAACGAGCGGTATTGGGTCAAGTTCCATTTCAAGACTCAGCAGGGTATCCAGTGCATGAGTGCCGAGGAAGCGGATCGCATCGCAGGAGAGGACCCCGACTACCACACACGCCATTTGTTCGACGCAATTGCCCGAGGAGAAAGGCCCAAGTGGACCCTTTATGTCCAGGTGATGCCGGAAATGGACGCCGAAACGTATAAGTGGAATCCCTTCGACCTGACAAAGGTGTGGTCCCATGCGGATTATCCGCTGATCGAGGTCGGTGTGCTTGAGCTGAATCGCAATCCCGAGAATTACTTTGCGGAAATCGAGCAGTCTGCCTTCTCACCCGCGAATGTAGTTCCAGGCATATCATTCTCGCCGGACAAAATGCTTCAAGGCCGAATCTTCGCATATGCAGACGCGCACCGGTATCGCTTGGGCGGCAACCACGAGATGCTTCCGGTCAATTGTCCGCATGCCGCAAAAGCGAGCAACCACTTTCGTGACGGAGCCATGTGCTTCGGCAAGAACGGGGGCGGTTCGCCGAACTACGAACCCAATAGCTTTGGCGGCCCGAAAGCAGACGCCTCGTATGCCGAACCTCCGCTGAAAATCTGCGGCGATGCCAGCCGCTACGAGCAAAAACGAGGGGTGGATGATGACTACGTTCAGCCGGGCAATCTCTTTCGGCTTCTGCCAGCCGATGAACAAAAACGTCTCATCGCCAGCATCGTGGGTTCGCTCAAAAAGGCGCCCAAGGATATCCAGGAGCGCATGGTCGGTCATTTTCGCAGGGCGGATCCTGCCTACGGCGAAGGCATAGCGAAAGGACTAGGCATCGCATAAGTACGTATCGTTCACTCTCACACAGTCGACTATCTGCCCGGAATCGGCGCGATGAATGTGCGCGGATTCCGGGCATCCTTCTTTCGTGCAGGGCGTCAGCTTGATTTCGGGTCGCGGTCGTGATTATCTGATTCCGGTCTGGCGGGTTCCTCATTACCTCTGCGGGGGATCAAATGGCTTCTAACGTAGTCACTCGATTCATGGAGAAGCACGCGGCTCTCTCAGGCAAGCCGCATCGCGTTCGGTCGTCTGCGGAGGCCGCGGATGCAATCGCGGACATTCTTGCCGCGATAGGCGCGCAACGTGTTGCTCTGGCAAACCTCTCTCAAGAACTCAGTGCAGCAATTGAGCGCACGTTGTCCGGGAAGGTGCTCGAACTTAGGAAGGAACCCTTTCCAGCCTCCACTCTCCCCCACGCCATCGACGATTGCCAAGCCGGAATTACGGGAATGGCTTTTGGCATCGCGCAGACCGCCACCTTGGCTGAAATCGCCGTTAACGACGCCCAGCGGCTTGTCTCCGCATTGCCACGAACACACATTGGAATCGTCCATGCAAAAGATGTCGTCGAGACCCTGGAGGATGCCGCCCCGCTGCTGCGCTCGATCTTTCAGCAGAACCCCAGCAATTGCACGGTCAGTTTCATCTCTGGTCCAAGTCGAACGGGAGACATCGAACTCAAGCTGACACTGGGTGTACACGGTCCCGGCGAGCAGCACGCCATCATTATTGAGGAGTAGGACATGGCCGACGTTCACCAAGCTGCGCTAAAAGCGCGCATTGTTAAGGCGCTTGAAGAACCAAAACATAGCGCAGCCCTGCTGAGGTGCATGCAACGAGGACGCGATAACCGTGCCCGCGCGCTGACGGAACTACCCGGTGGGGCGGATTTCCGGGGCACGGTAAAGGCCGTGAAGGATCGGTGCATCGAGCACCAAGTGGAACTGGTCAATCGATTCATAGCAAATGCCGAAGCGCGCGGTACAAGGGTATTCTGCGCACGAAATGGGCAGGAAGCCATTGACTACGTGCTCAAGCTGGCGTCAGACCGCAAGGCAAAGGTCATTGCGAAGTCGAAGTCACTCACGACCGAAGAGATCGAAATCAATGATCCATTGATTGAAGCGGGACTGAAAGTGATCGAGACCGATTTGGGTGAGCTAATCATTCAGCTCGTACATGAAAAGCCGTATCACCTGGTCTTTCCATCCGTTCACAAGATGGCTGCCGATGTGGCCAAGATCTTCGCGAAGGAGACGGGCACCGAAGTGAGCGAAGATATCCCATCGATCATGAAGGTCGTGCGCGCCTATCTGCGTCCCATTTTCTTAAACGCGGATATCGGCATGACCGGAGCCAACGTCGGTATCGCTGAGAATGGATGCATCGTCATCGAGACCAACGAAGGCAACGGAAGGCTCGTGTCCAGCATCGGCGACTGCCACGTTTGCGTGATGGGGATCGAGAAGATCGTCGATACGATTGAAGATGCCATGTTGATGGTTCTGGCTCATCCAGTCAGCGCATCGGGACAACTCCCCACCACCTATGTCACGTGGATGGGCGGGCGCTCTCCATTGGGTGAAGGGGAGAGCCGCGGACCGCGCGAATCGCACATCATCCTCCTGGACAACGGACGCAGGAGTACGCGCGATGATGTGGCCATGCGAGAGAGTCTGAACTGCATCCGTTGCGGTGCCTGTATGAACGTTTGCCCCACATACGGAGTGGTGGGCGGTCATGTGTTCGGCCATATCTATCCGGGACCGATCGGGATACCCTGGACCGCCCAGGTCCACGGTCTTGAGAATGCGGGCGCTTTTGCCTCGTTGTGTATCTCCTGCGGTCTCTGTAAGGAAATATGCCCCGCCGAGATTGACATGCCCATGATGATCGCCGAAGTGAAACGCCGTTTTGCAGTGGAGCATGGGTTTGCCAAAGCCGAGAGAACGATGATGGGCGCGGACGGGTTTGCCGCCTTGGGCAGCGCCATGGCGCCCATAGCCAATCGCATGATACAAAGCAAAACTGCCCGCAAGGTGATGAGGGCCACGCTGGGTATCGACGAACGCAGGGCGCTTCCCCCCTTCACCCACCAGACATTCAAGAAGTGGTTTCACGCCAGAAAACGAGTGAGCCAAGAATCAAAGCGGCGCGTGGCATTCTTCGTGGACGTCTTCGCAAATCATAACCGGCCCGACCTCGGTCAATCGGCCGTGGAATTGCTCGAACGCCTGGGCTGCGAAGTGGCGTTACCTGAGCAGCGTTCAAGTGGGTATCCTTTCATCGCATATGGCAACTTGGATAAGGCACGGGAGGTCGCCACGTTCAACATTGCCCGGCTGGCCCCGTTCGCGAAAGACGGTTACGACATCGTCGCAACGGAGCCCACGGCCGCGTATTGCCTGAAATCGGCATATTTAACCCTCCTGCATTCGTCGAACGACTCTGAGTTCGTGGCAGGCCGCTCCCATGAGTTTTTCGAGTACCTTATAGATTTCGACACCGGCACAACCGAATTCCCGTCGCTTAAGGGACGCCGGTTCGGTTTTCACATCTCGTGCCACCAGCGCCCGCTGGGCGCAGGCCACGGGGCGGTGGAATGGATACGTAGACACGGCGGCGAAGTGAAAATCATCGAAACGGGAACGTGCTGCGGCATGGGCGGAACATTCGGATTAAAAAGCGGCCCGCTGGGCTACGACCTGTCCATGGCGGTGGGAAAACCCCTGTTCGACCTGTTCAACCAATCGGGGGTAGATGCCATCTTAACGGAAAGCAGCGTATGCGCCATTCAATTGCGCGAAGGGACGGGCTTGCCCGTATATCATCCTCTGGAGTTGTTGGCACAATAGCGCCTGAATCAAATACACATTGCCGACAAACAAAGGAGAATCGCCGTGTACACGTGGGAATACACAACCCTGAAGCTTAACACCACAGGCATTTTGGGTGGCAAGTTCGACGAGCTGGACCTTAATGAACGCTTGAATGCGTTGGGCATCGAAGGCTGGGAATTGGTGACCGCATTCGATACCAACCAGGCCTATGGGCAAACCCGTGATGTGGTGCTCATTTTGAAGCGTCGCACTTCATAGCCTACTGGCGTCGCTCTCACATCGCACGACAAGTTGTTCACCTGTTGTCTCGCAAATACGACACATCCGGCTCACGCCTCTGGGGAAGCAACGAAGCATGAGCCGGAGTATCTACTAACACACTAAGCGTACCGTGCTAAGCTCTCTTTCTCTGGATGAGTCTGCGAGCCGCGAAACCGCCCAATCCAAGGCCCAGCAAGGTCATCGAGGCAGGTTCGGGAACAACGCATCCCGGATGACCGCCGTGGTGCCCGGTATTCTCGTCAAGTCCGCCGACAATCGAAACCAGCGCGCCGTCGTAGCTGGGCGTGCTGCCGTATTGCCACCAGATATTCGTCAGACCGGTCAACGTGAACGCGCCGAACACATCGTCGTTGGCATACTGGAACGTGAAGCTGTCCGAGTTGTCTAAGAAATATGCGGTGAGATCATCGCCATTCAACGTGCCATTCGTCGTTTGAAGCGTCAGATCTTCGACATTGACCACCGGGTACGAACCATCGTACGGGTAGTCATACGCGGTGATGGTCAGATAGTTGAACTGCTCCACACCGAAGCCGTTCCAGAAAATCGAGTTCGTAAGGCTGTTGGCAGCATTGCCCCACGAGTACGTGAGTGTGCTGGTGCCATCATAGACCAGACTCCAGTACACGTCCGCGCCATTGACCAAAGGATTGTTGCCGGATGCTTGAGGGGGGACGGCTGTATTGGCACCGTCAAAAAGACCGAATTCCCAAGTCCCATACGCGCCTGCGCGTTCAATTGCCGTGAATTCGACCAGGTCAGCCGAAGCGCTCATTGAGACAAATATACTGCCGATGGCTAGCGCCAACGTTAAGACTGTCCGCGTTTTCATAGTGATTCACTCCTCCATCGATGGAATCCAAAGTCCCCAAAATCCATAACGCAGCCATTTGAACATAGAGCAAGTGTTGTGCCACTGAAATCTGACTAAAAGTACAGACTAGGCTCGCTGTAAGTCCTTTACAAACGCACTAACGTTCACAGACTGAGTCTTTTTTCGCAAATGACTGCTGTTTCGGGGCTCAATTGAATATTACAAAATATTCATTTGTGAGCTATTTTTACTCACACAGGACTCATTAATGCCGGACAGTGCCATCCCTCTAAGTCCGGGCTGCATTGCGCAGAGCAAGCATTATCGGAGGCATCTCTCCTCCAAGATAAGTACGCGACGGATAACCTCGGGCGAAATGGGGACAATCGTGCTATCATGTGAGCAAGCTGTCCTGGGAGTCTTAGGGGCGCTTTGACTCGGGGGAAGTGACGTGAAGACCAACATGCAAACCGTGGCCATGGGCTCGAGCCTGCTTGTGGCTGTGCTGATGCTGGCGGGAAAGCTGACCGCTTACTTCATAACGGGCAGTACTGCCATATTGTCTGACGCGGCGGAGTCGGTCGTGCACCTCGTGGCGACTAGCTATGCTGCATTCAGCATGTGGTATGCCCAACTGCCGGCCAATAGGAGGCATCCCTACGGACACGGGAAAATTGCGTTCTTTTCGGCTGGCTTCGAAGGTGCGCTCATTCTTACCGCGGCGCTATTCATCGTTTACGAAGGTGTGGTAACGCTCATTTCAGGACCGGAACTTCGGCAACTGGGTGTCGGTATTCTGATTACGGGCGGCCTGGGAGTCATCAATCTTATTCTGGGGCTGAGCTTGGTTTGGGTGGGCAAACGGAAAAACGCATTCATTCTGGTCGCGAATGGTAAACACACGCTGACCGACATGTGGACCAGTCTAGCCGTCGTCGGAGGTGTGACCATCGTCTGGGCCACAATGCAGATGGGAAAACCGATTCTGTGGCTGGACCCAGCCGTGGCGATAATCGCTGGCCTCAACATCATGGTTACGGCAGGCGTGCTTATTTATCGATCATGCAGAGGCTTGCTCGATGAAGCCGACCCCGCGCACACCCGGCTCATCCTGAACGCTCTGGAGGAAGCCTCGCAGGATGGACGGATTGTTGGATTCCACCATCTGCGGCACCGGCAAACCGACAATACCATGTGGGTGGAAGTCCACATGCTGGTACCTGGTGACACAACTACCGCGGTCGCGCACAGGAACGTAACCCAGATTGAGAACGCCATTGTGGGCCTATTCCCGGAATGCCACGTGCATGTGACGACGCACGTGGAACCGGACGTCCATGATGCGGATCATCCGGGGGGACATCCTGACCTAATGGACGCGTTTGCTGGCGGTGAACGCAGAAGCCGCCGATCGCAGAACTGACGCGTTAGCAAGCGCCACGGTTTACTTCAGCGATGCCTCGATGCGCGCGAGCTTTTCGCGGATATCGCCGAGGGTCGCCGCAATCATACTGGTGTCAGCCGCAAGTTCAGTGCGAACCTCATTCTTGGCGGACTCAAGATTATTGATCACGATGGCAATGAACAGGTTGACGATCACAAAGACCGCAAAGATGACGAAACTCACGAAATAGACCCAGGCCAAGGGCGTTTCGTCGAGCACCGTATTCTGGAGTTCCACCCAGCCCTCCAGCGTGAGAATCTGGAATAGTGTAAGGAAAGCGCGGCCAAGTCCCTGCCAATGTTCCGGGTCATTCTTCGAGAATAAATGCACGCCCATCACCGCATAGACGTAAAGAATCAACCCCAACAACACGAGTACGTTGGCCAGCGAAGGGATGGAACGCAGCAGCGTCGTTACGATGAGCCGCAACTCAGGCAAGGCGGATACCACGCGCAGAGCGCGCAACAGACGCGCAAGCCGCGCGACCGTAGCGAACGCACCGGCCGCAGGGATCAGCGATAACGCGACAATGACAAAATCAAAGGTATTCCAGCCGTCCTGAAAGAAGCGCCAGACTCTCGGCGCGTGCGCGGTAAGACGAATGCTAATCTCGACAACGAAGATGACTTGCACCAGGGCATTCAGCGCGTGAAACAGCGCACCGTAGCGGCTCATCAGATCGTCGCTGGTCTCAATTCCAATCAGCACCGCATTGAGAATGATGATGACTAGAATGGTCCGCTGGAACACGAAGTTCTCGGCGATACGGCGGCACAACCGGTTCATGCTGCGCTTCCGCCCGCCTTCTTGGACTTCTTGGGAAACAGCAAGGACAATACGACGGAGACCGTTACCACCGACAGAATAATGCCCAAGGACCACGTAATTGGGAATTTGCCGCCAAAGGCTTCGTTGAGCCAGACCATTTTCAAACCGACAAACACCAAAACCAGCGCAAGTCCGAACTTGAGCATGTGGAACTTGTCAACGGCACCCGCCAATAAGAAGTACATGGCGCGCAGGCCAAGAATGGCGAATACGTTTGACGTATACACGATGAGCGGTTCGCGGGTCAGCGCGAAGATCGCAGGCACGGAATCGACGGCGAAGATCACGTCACTGAACTCAAGAAACAGCAGCGACACAAACAGGGGCGTGGCGTGCATTCGTCCATCCAGGCGCACAAAGAACGACTGCCCGTGCAGTTGCGGCGTAACGGGCATAAAGCGTTTGAACAGGCGAATGAGCGGGTTCTTTTCCGGGTCAATGCCTCGTTCGGGCGCGAAGAACATTTTGATGCCGGTGAGAATCAGCAACGCGCCAAATAGGACGACGACCCACTTGTATTGCATGAGGACCGACCCCATGCCGATGAAGATCGCTCGGAAAACGAGTGCGCCGATGATTCCGTAGAACAGCACGCGATGCTGATACTTCGACGGGATCGCGAAAAACGAGAAGACAACGACAAACACGAAGATGTTGTCCACCGCGAGCGATTTCTCGACGATATACCCTGTCAGAAACTCCAGCGCCACTTGTTTGGCGGCGGCGTCGGGCACAAAACCTTCTATGGCGGTGAGACGGGGATCAGCCGGGAACTTGCCGGCAGCATAGAGGTAGAATCCGTAGTTGAACGCCAACGCAAGCGCAACCCAGATGACACTCCAGATTGTGGCCTCTTTGATGGATACTTCGTGCGCTTTGCGATGAAACACGCCAAGGTCGAGGGCCAGCATTAAGAGGACGAACAGCGTAAAACCGGCGTAGAACCACCAATAATCGGCAAAAGGAAAGAACAACTCTTGTGTCATGGGAACCAACGCACCTCATTTATTGTTGGAGGCCAAGACAAAACCAAAACGACATGCGAAGCATACCGCCCGATGGGTTCAAGGAACTCCCCGCATCGTTGTTCCCGAAAACACCGCGAAAAGTCCACACATTCCCCGAGAGGGGAGCACGATTGACGGTACCTCTCTGAACTTCCGAGCGGGGGATCGCGCGAGCGCGGGATTCAGTGGTAGAAACAGAAGCCAAGCGGATGGCCTTTTCTCTTTAGTGCCGCAGGCACGGCAGACTCCAGCCCGGCGCGGCATAGCCGCAAGCAGAAGAGACTCAACCACGGATGCACACCGATGAACTCCGATGGAGAAACACAATAAGTGCACTGTTCTCGTGACAGCTAGCATCTACACTAATTCAAGCCTGCGGCATACACCACGCTGCGCTCGGC
Organism: Candidatus Hydrogenedentota bacterium; assembly: GCA_019695095.1. NCBI lineage: Bacteria > Pseudomonadati > Candidatus Hydrogenedentota > Candidatus Hydrogenedentota bacterium. The sequence continues at coordinate 6,339 of JAIBAQ010000089.1, read as the reverse complement.
GATCGCGGCGCTACCGGGATCGCGTTTTGGAGAGTCGGCTCATGTAGGGTCTGTGACGTTTGAGCCAACGCCGCGCGACTTTTCCCTCTTGTCAGTCCGAGCAAGGGACCGCGCAAGCGCGGGTGTCGGTGGAAGAAACAACGGACCAGACAAACAGCTACTACTCGGCATCCCGGAATATGCCCAGCGCAATGCCCGCATTCACTCACACGGTCTTTTCTCTGAAGTGCCGTAGGCGCGGCAGACTCCAGCCTGGGGTGAGATTCGCGTCACCGACGCGAATCGAAACCCCAGGTACCAGCCCCCCCACCCAACGTGAGCCCTGTAAGGGCGAAAGCAACTTGTGGGGGTCCGTTTCTAAGGAGGTAATCTAGCGCTGCTTCAAGGAGAAGCTATCCATGACAATAGATTGGTCCACCGCGCCGTAGGCGTCGTCGCTGCCTATGTGGGCGAAGACGTGAATCCGGCCGTCCTGCTCCTGGATAGCGCGCGGGTAGTAGGCCGTGCCCGGTACGTCAAGCTGCTGCCAGGTCTTGCCTCCATCGTTCGTGTAGTGAATTCCCGAAGTGGCAAGATGCAGTATCGGACCTTCCCGCGTTGCCAGCAATTCGGGATGGCCACTATGCGGAAACGGCGCAGGGCCGACATCTTGCGGGGTCCAGGTGTCACCGGATTTCTTCAGCAGTCCCTGCCAGCGTGCCTGCGTTTGCGTATCGGGCACGATGCGCCGAAACACACACAGCAAATCGCCGTTGGGTAACTCCGCAATATCGTACTCTTCACCACCCCAACTCGCGCGCAATTCTTCGGGGACAACTGGAATGGGCTTGGACCACGACCGTCCTTTGTCGGAAGAGACAATCAAAAGAGGCTCGATCCGATTCAAAATCTCCCCCATGTTCACGCTATTGGCCGGGGCATGGACAATGCCACCGATGAGAATGACACGGCCGTCGCGCAATACGCGGATCCGCTTCGGGAAAGTCAGACACTCGCCGGGGTCGAGCAACACTTCCGGCTTGCCCCACGTCTTGGAACCGTCCGTCGAGCGCTGCACATACCCCGTCTGCGGCACCTCGGGATCGTAGGGCAGGTAATTCCCCCACACACCACGCAGAATCGTGCCGTCGTCCAGCGCTACCTCCGACGAACCCGTCGTGCCATTCATACACGAGGTGAACGCGTCCGCGCTCACCTGCTCCCACGTCTTGCAGGAATCGGCCGAGCGCAGATGGACGTTACGCATTTCCAACCCCGTCATATCGTATGCAGGGAGCCCAGGCGGCGGCCAGTTGAGCCGCTTGCGCACATCTTCAGGCGCCTGCGGGCGGCCCGTCACCGGCCCCGTCGCTTGCGTGAAGCTCACCATCACACTGCCATCAGGCATGCCCCATGCGCCCACCCAACACGTGTACCCCGGCGTCTGCGGCGAATGGTAAATGGTCGTACGTTGATGGTCGACGGCGATGTACTCATCGGCATGGCTTGACCCCGCAAACAGGGCAGTTGCCGTCAATACAGAATAGAGAAAGCTGCCAGTTGGTCGTCTCACAGTATCCCCCTCTCAGCACTGATGTCCTTGATCAATCCTAACCTTGATTCCATCGATTCAATCCAGCACAACTGGAGCGCTGTAGAGTCCCGCACAACACATCCTGCACACCATGTGCATCCTTCTTGAACGCTCTGTATTCAACAAGGCAATACAGTGTGGACTACGCTAAGGCACCATCAATTCCGTGCAACCCGGTCTAGTCGGTATCTTTCTCTCGCACGCCACGGCCCACATTTCCCACGCGCCGTCAATGTAGTTGTCGTTGCCGGGGCGGCCGCAGGCCTGGACAAACAGGTACCACTTGCCGTCGATCCGATAAAGCGCGGGCGTGGCAACGTGGTACATAGACTTGTCGTCGTAGAGGCCGGTCCACTTGGTTTGTAGCATCGTATCCACGTCGAGTTGCGTCCATCCTTTCACAGGATCGGTGCTGACCGCGAGGACGGGCCGCCAACGCTGGCCGTGTTCGATCCCGACTTCGATACACAGCACGTACGTGTTGCCCAATTTGAAGACCTGGTGCCATTCGTAATAGGCATTCGGCGTAGACGGAAAGATCTGCCCCATGCCGCGCGGGTCGGCAGTGTTGAATTGACGCGTCCAGGACTTGCCGTCGCGCGACGTGGCAAGACGAATTCCGGGAAGCACGCCGTCTTTGCCGCGATACGAGTAATACATGTACCAATCCCAACGTTTCTCGGCAGCATTCCATTCGCGCATAACCGCAGCCTGCGAGGCCATCTCTTCGCTGTATGGAGCAGCCGCTTCCGGCGCAAGCACGGGCGCATCGCCGTATCGGACGATGGAAGACGCGGTCACCTCGGAATACCCGTCGGCTCCAGCCGGACAAACCGCAAGGCCAATACGGTCTTGTACGTTACCCGTGGTTCCTGAGTAGTAGATGTAGTAGGCGTCCTCTTCGGGTATGTAAAGGACCGTGTCGAGACGAATCGAGCCGGAATCCCATCCCGCTTTTCCGGGCGAGAAGATCGGATTAGCCTCGTCCTGATGCCACGTGAAGGGGTCGTTTGTCTCCGCCCACGCCTTGCCGATTGCCGCGGTATTCCGGTTCGACGCAGGCACCGCGCCGTAGAACATGATCAGCCGCCCCGGAACTTTGGGGTTCGGCAATATGCACGGCTCCTCAATCTGCTGCGACATCCATTCGTGGCTCGCGCGCGAAAGCACGATCTGACCGCGCACGGCTGCGGCGGACGGAGCCTCTGCAGCAAGAGCCGCGCAGAATTTGCCAACACAGAATGCTGCGACCACGCAGCACAGAAGGGCATGAAGCACTCTCTGCATTTGTCCCGCTCTCCTCATTCGATGGTTCAAGCCGAAAAGACTCGACCCGAGTATCCCGCAGTCTCAAGGGCTCGATAATAGCAGGCTTCAATCCCGCACAGGAATCATCTGCGCTGCAGTAGACCAGTGGAATGAACCTGCTCTTCAAGCTGTTTCACTAGACACTTCCAAAGCAACACTCCTCATAACTGTAGTCAAAATCCAATCCGCCGGCATCACACCGGCAAGGAGATCTCATCACCATGGGTAAGCTCACAGGCAAAGTGGCCGTAGTAACCGGCGCATCGAAAGGTATTGGCGCATCAATCGCCGAACATTTGGCGGCAGAGGGCGCTTCCGTTGTCGTCAATTACGCCAGCAGCAAATCCAGCGCGGATGCTGTCGTAAAACGAATTACAGACAAAGGAGGCAAAGCCGTCGCCATACAGGGCGACGTGTCGAAGCAAGCAGACATTACCCGATTGTTCGCTGAGACCAAGTCCGCGTTCGGAAGCGTGGACATTCTCGTGAACAACGCGGGAGTATACGAGTTCGCGCCGCTGGAGAGTATCACTCCAGAACACTTCGAAAAGATGTACGACCTGAACGTGTTTGGCCTGTTACTGACCACGCAGGAAGCCGTGAAGTACATGAATGGCAACGGCGGCTCGATCATTAACATCAGTTCCGTGGTGGCAACGATGCCCATGGCAACCGCTTCTGTGTACAGTTCAACAAAGGCCGCTGTCGATGCCATTACCGTCGCGCTCTCTCAGGAGTTGGGGCCGAGAAAGATCCGCGTCAATTCGCTCAACCCCGGAATGGTCGAGACGGAGGGCGTGCATGCCGCTGGCATTGCAGAAAGCGATTTTCGGAAGAAGATCGAAGCCGAGACTCCGCTTGGCCGCATCGCGCAACCCGAAGACATTGCGAAAGCGGCCGTGTTTGTGGCATCCGACGATTCCGGCTGGCTCACCGGACAAACCATGATACTTGCCGGCGGCTACGCTTAACGACACACAGCCGCGAACAGAAAAGTTGAAGGCCGGACCCTGCTCTGATGAGTGAGGTTCGGCCTTCGACAAATACGCCTGGAATGGAAACCGGGCGATACAAAAAGGACGCCCGACACGAAGACCGGGCGCTACAGGAAGACTCGGTTTACTTTCGACCTTCTATGGTCGTTCTCCACGCGCGAGCAAGCAGTTGATCTCGTCTATGGTCGCGGGAAGTTGCGCGATCGTATCGATCACGAAATGCGCTCCGCACGACACAAGCCGCTGCCTGGCTTTGGCGCACTTTGCGGCACGATCTTCGGGACTGAGCGCAGCGAACTCGGCGGCGGTCAGCCCCACTTCATTCCCATGATCCACCAAACCGACGGACCACATGCCCGCATTAAGGCCTTCGCCAATATCGGCGGGCGTGTCGCCCACCTTCACGCATGCTTCGAGCGGATACACGTTCATGCGCTTCACAGCCTCAAGCGCCATCCACGGCGAAGGCCTGCCTTCGGGGACATCGCTCACGCTGACCATCGTGTCGGGCGTATACCCGGCCTTTGCCGCGAGCGGCGTCAACACGGCCATCATCTCGCCGTTGTAACCGGTTGTGCTTCCAATCTTGATACCCTTCGCCCGAAATGCGGCGATTGTCTCCAGCGCGCCGGGGATAATGTCGGCATGCTTTGCAATGGTCTCCACCTGTCTGGGCACGAACTCCGCGAACAACGACTCAACATCCTTCTCGGTGGGACGAGCGCCGGTCTTCTTTTCCCACTGCGCCGCGATAGGTTCCATCTTCAAAAGAATGCGGATGTGGTCCTTCTTGTGAATGCCCATCGGTTCGCGTGCCTGCTCGGAAGTAACGGCAATACCGTGACTGTTGAATAGATCGACAAACACATTGGCCGGCGCGCAACATCCGAAATCGACCGTCGTTCCGGCCCAATCGAACACCACGGCCTTGACAGGGCCGCGATAGGAACGGCGAAATACAAAACTCATGGAAAACACTCCTTGATGCGATTAATCTCGATCGTTATCTCGCCTGTGAAGAGATCCTGCACATGTCATTCTGAGTCCGCCTTCGGCGGACGAAGAATCTGGCTTGTAGCTCTTATTGAGAAATCACGCTACACTCTTCACGACTCGTCGACCAATGCTATTCCCATCTCCCCCATCGTCTCGGCGATCGCACGAAGGAGATCGCAGACATCGCTCTCGAAAATACGTCCGATGTTGCCTATCCGGAAACAATCGGCATTGCTGACTTTTCCGGGGTAGATCACATAACCCTTGTCGTTCAAGCGCGAGTAGAAGTCTTCGAACTGGAAGTTCGGGTCTTCGGGATACCTGAACGACGTGATGATATACCCTTGCAGCGCCGGTTCGAGATACTCGACAAAGCCCAGTGTGCGCATACCCTCAATCAGAGTCTCGTAGTTTGCGCAATACCGTTCGCCCCGCCCTTCCACGCCGCCTTCCTGCTCCAATTCAAGCAACGCCTGATGGAACGCGAGAAGAGCGTGTGTCGGCGGTGTGAAGCGGAACTGCCCGTTGCCTTCGAGTCCTTTCCATTGCGCGAGCAGGTCAAGGCTCAGACTTCGCGCAAAACCCTCGGTCGCTTCAAGAGACTCGCGGCGGGCCAAAACAAATCCGAAACCGGGCACGCCCTCAATACACTTGTTCGCGGAAGACACGAGATAGTCGATGTTGGCGGTCTCCAGATTCAGGGGAACCGCACCGAAACTGCTCATCGCATCGACAAAGTACGTAGCGCCAGACCCGGCTACCAGTTCGCCGATCTCTTCAATTGGGTTGATGATGCCCGTGGTGGTTTCGCAATGCACAACGGCAACGCACGTGATTGAAACGTCTTCAGCAAGAATCTTCTCGATTTCCGCAAGATCAGGCGGCTGATCTTCCGGCGATTCAAGCACGACATGCGCAATCTTCAGCACCTTGCAGATTTGCACGATGCGTTTGCCGTATGCGCCGTTGACTATCACCAGCACTTTTCCGTCGGGCGCAACGGTCGACGAAAGCACCGCCTCCACCGAGAAGGTGCCGCTGCCTTGCATGAGAATGGCCTCGTATACGCCTTTCTCCACACCGCCAAGCGCAAGTAGACGGTTTCGGATATCCTTCACCATCTCGATGAACTCGAAATCGCGCGAGCCCAGGTCGCGCAGAAGCGCCTGCTTAACCGTGCGACTCGTGGTCAACGGCCCAGGCGTAAATAGCACTTTGTCCTTCCAGCTAGAAATGGCCCTGTCTCCCATGGTTCGATCCCCCCTCTACCTACTGCTATTGGCTGGTCCGTTCGGCCGCGTTCTTTTCGTGAGCCTTGCGGACCCGCCACATCGTTATCAACATCATCACGGCGAAGGTGACGCTCATCCAAAATGCCATCACGTTGGTCATGTGAATGTTCGCCATCTTGTCGTTGCCGGTCATGATCTTGCCAATTACCAACTCCTGCACGATTGGCCCGATACT
>JAIBAQ010000088.1 GCA_019695095.1 Candidatus Hydrogenedentota bacterium | reverse complement strand
CCGGCCCGCAGCGCATGCAAGACCGGACTCCGGCGCTCTGCCCAAATCCCTTTCCCGCACAAGGGCACCCCCCTTTTTCGTGTTCTGGCCTACCCTACGTTTCTGGAGTCGCTTCGTTCGCTACCTGAGCCCTGGTCAGAACGATGACGGAGGCAGATTCAATCCGGTGTAATACGGATCGTTGGGGTAGTACCAGTAGCGCGGTTCGAATGTCGTTCCCGGCAATCGGTTGCCGCACCACGGCGGAACGTTGAGCAGCGGGAAATTGTCGTATACGTTCAAGCGCAGGAATTCGATGAAGTTTGCCGTGTAGGGCAGTTTTGCGTAGGTGTCGGGGTACCTCTTGTTCTCGACGTGACCGTCTAGATACAACACATTACCGCCAATCGGCTGATGGTTGGGAACGACGAGCCCTTGCTCCGAAACCGAATCGAACATCACCGGAATTTCGCTCTCGGAGACGGACGTCATTGCCGCGTTGTTGATATCCCGAATGAACAACCTGCCCACGCCCGAGCGCGTGCGATAAAACGTGTCGCTTCCTCCCGGCCCATGCCCGCCTGGCACCGCCAGATCGCGGTTCATGAAATCGGTCACGCCGAGCACCATCAGACGGGACAATTCATCCACGAGGAAGAGCCCCTGCTCTTCCGTGACCACCGCATACGGCAAATACGTGTACATCTGGTTCGTGACGCAATCGACGTCGGGTCGGAGTCCTTCAAGCTTCTTCAGATCCCAATAATACGGGTTATCCTGGTTCGGGTCCGTATTGGGGATGTTGGTGTACAGATTGGGATCCAAATGTTCTGGCGCAAAGGTCTCATCCATGTACCAGCGGTCGGTAGCACCGCCGTGAGCGGGTAACCCGGACCGGCAAATAAGCACTTCAAGGCTGTCCAGATAATCCGGGAAAACCGATTTCGTGTCGAAAATGAAGTTGTTTCGGACCAACTGACGGTTGTAGTAGAGATTCCCCGTGGTCTGCGTTGTGGTGAAGATTCGCTCGCCCCAGTAGCCATTGGCCGCGCCGGGCGGGAGCAAGTCCGAGTTCTCGCTAGAATACATCGTGAAAACAAGACCCATTTGCTTCAGGTTGTTTGTGCAGTGAGCCCGGCGGGCCGCCTCGCGCGCACGCGCCAAAGCCGGAAGCAAGATGGCGGCTAGAATCCCAATGATGCTCACCACGACGAGCAGTTCAACGAGAGTAAACCCAGCCTGTTTACGTTTCATGACGTGATTTCCTTGCTCGCGGGCTAGAGACACTTCTCCGCGCCGCTCCATAATCGGACTTGTCACAAAAAATCCGATGTCACACTGACCCTACTGAATTCAGAGTATCACTGGTCCGGTTGCGTGTCAACAATGAACCGTTGGTGAATAGTCAGCTCTTAGCGCAACAAGCCCCGGCCTTTTCACTCCAGACTACCGAGCGCCGGCCCGGTTGGACGCGGCCGCCTGAGGGCCGATGATGTGCGTAAGCCACAGGAAGACCTGGTCGACACTGGCAGGTTCGGCATCCAGTATGTCAGTCCCATGGGCGGCGCCTCCATACTCCCGGAGCTCACAGAAACCCGGAGCGAGCGCTTTGAGCGTAGAACAGGACGAAGCGGAGTAAGAGTCGCCTGTCGATGTGAGCATCAAGGACGGACGTTTTCCGTAGGCAACCATATCGGGTTCGATTTCGATTCCGTGGTAGTCGAGCCCTGGCGACAGCATCACGACGGCTTGGATGTCTGCGTGTTCAACCGCATACCGCAACGCGAGATTTGCGCCAATGCTTGCGCCCACGATGGCGATGTTCTCAGGATCGTTACCGCGTTTCAGCAGGGCGGATTTGGCGGCATCGATGTCCTGAAGCGCCTTAAGCCACTCTCCGGTGTCAAATGACTTGTATGACAGGTCCGTATCGCCGGGGCCTCGCGAATCTCCGTGGCCGCGCAAGTCAATGGCCAGCGACGAATAGCCTTCACGTTGCGCACGACGCGCAAAACCTTCCCAGATGCTCCGGTCGGCGCCAAGCATGTGAACGAGGACTAAGCCCGGGGAACCGGGCTTCTCCGCGGGATACAAAGTAGCCGCGATACGGTAGCCATCTGATGTGGTCAGGATTTCGTTCGAGGGAGGAGGGAGTGTGGCGTTCTGAGTGCGCCCCCCGCACGCCGCGGCAAGCAGGGTCAATACCATCACGCATGGCACGAGACGACACATGCCAGATAGGTACGTAAAACGGCGGAGGAACCGCAAGACTGCAGCTCCTCCGCCGGTACGATTTAACCGAGCGCGAATACGCTTTGGAGCTTCATGGCAAGGCTCATGTCACCCTTGATCTTGAGCTTGCCGGTAAGAAACGCCGTCTGGCCGCTAAGCTGTCCGGTGACAATCTTAAGCCAGTTTTCGTCCGACGCCGTAAGCGTGATGCTGGGAGACTCCGACACGCCCTGGTTTACTTCCGCCTTGCCTTCGGCAATCTTGACGTACCATTGGCCGCCACCCTCACCCTGGATGTCGAACTGGTACGTGGCGTTCATGCCCCCAATCTTTGTCGGGTCCACCTTCCCGGAGAGTTCCGCGAAGAAACCTGCCACCGAGTCTGCCATGGTACTTATACTCCTCCACAGTTGTGATTAGGCCCAGCCCAACCGACCATGTTCCGCCGCCAAAGGCGCCGCAAACCAACATTCTTCATACTCAGCCGCATTCGCGGCACTGCATACGATTCCTGCGCACGCCAGCCACGGAAACACCCCATCCTGACCAACCGTCAGGATGCCGGATTCCCGTGCAAGAAACCCGGCCCGGGCCTTACCCTAGGGGGCATGGCGGCTTAATCTAGCACAGCGCATTCGAGTCGGTCAACGCCGAGACTCGAATTCTGCTACGAGCACGCAGTAAACCCTGCGACTTGAAGAGTCATTCCCGGAGGCTCGGCTCAAGGTTTCGCAATGAGGGCAATCCACATGCCGTTCGCAGGAGGTTTGAGTTCAATAACTGATTTATTACCAATATCTTGCCAATCACCCCATTCATTATGAAGAATGTCAAGCCACCGGAGAGACAGGGAATCGCCGTGGCCGGAGAGATCCAACTGCACGGACCCTTCCTTGGGAAAGTACACTACGTACTGGTCGGTATCGACACGCGAGACATAGGCTTCGTTGGGTTCACGCTGAAGGAGCAGCTTGCTGGCGGCATCCGGTGTGGCGCGCGGAAACTCGAAGACGTCCGCGAGCATTCGCGCGCTGCGGATATTAGCCTGGGCTAATTCATTCAAGCCAAGCCCGGAATCCGGCCGGTGAAAGCGTACTCCGGCGGCTCCGCCGATCAGCCCCCGCCAAAACCGTTCGAGCCCATCCTGGCCAGTCCCGAATTTGCCGGTATCCGCCCCGTAGATTTTCACGCAATTGAGGGGGCGAGGATGCGAGGCGATCCGTTCGCGCACCCACGCGAGGTTATCCCAATGCGCCTGCCCTTTGTTATGGTTGTTCTGCGAGATGTCCGCGAACGCGTACGTTTCGGGGTGGTCAAGCGTATGTCGGTGAATCGGATCCTTTAGGTCCCAGGCATCCCACATTTCCGTCGTGTACACATCGACGCTCAACTCCGCCGCTTTCTTCTTGATGTACTCGCTCCAATACGCACCCCATTCGGGCTTGCCGCTGGTTTCGTTGTCCATGCAATACAAAACGTTGGGAAAGCGCAGCGACACCGACAGCATTCGGTCCACTTGTGCCCGCTGGTACTTTAGAACCGTTTCGTTGTTCTCCAGCGACGGGACTGTCCGGAAAAAGGGATTGGCATTGTTGCCGGGGTGATCCGGGTAATCGTTCTTAAGGCGGCTCGCCTCGGGTGTGTAGTTGACGTTGTTGGCGGGGCGGAACGGATTGGCCTGCCAGTACTTCATGGCGAAATCGAACCGATCCCAAAGCTCAATCTGCACGATGATGTCGCGATCGCGAGCAAGTTGAAGCAACGATTCGAGCCGGTCGAAATACTCGTCGTTGAGTTGTTCTAAGTCATACTTCCCGTCTTCCCGCTTCTGGAAAGGCCACACATTCCCCTCGTCACGCGAACTCATCGTATTTCGAACGTAGTTTCCGCCGGCATCTGCAAGGATGTCGAGATGCTCAGCCAAATCGGGAATCTGAAAGAGGTTGTCTTCCTTGGAGCCTCCCAACAATACGATGGGCTTCCCTTTGTAGGCCCAATAGCGCGGGTTGTCGGGCCACGGCTGAATGCGCGCGCTTGCTATAGACTGCGCCGACGCAACGCCTGAAGCCAGAAGCATCAGCGCAAGAACGCGAATCAGCGATAATCGAGACACCATAGAAAAAACCTCCGCTATCCCGGATTTCTCACGAACACACCGGACCTTCTCTCGTAACCAGTTCGTTCGCGAGACTTATTGCGAAAGACTAGGCCGTACTCCGAATACACAGTGTGATCGCGAGAAATCCTCGTGGCATAACCTCAAAGTCTTGCACGTGAGCAATTTGCGTCGGGGCTCATTCGCGCCGGTGCAAAGTGCGGACTATTGACACTTCCTATTCAAACCGCATCCCAAAGACCGTGGCATGGCGCAGCCGCACACGAAACGCCGTTTCGTCTTCCTCGCGGAGCGAGCCTGCATTCGTGATAGGCACACTTACGTCTTCTCCATCGACGTTCTCCACGCGGCCCAAGACCACCGGCTCCTGCCCGGCCGTGGGCCCCTGAGCGGATACCTCGACCCAGCCATCGCGCGCATCGACGTTTAAGGACAGTCCCTTGCTGAATCCCTTCACAGGCCGCGTCACAATCCATCCATCGACCTCCGCTCTCACCCCGGCAAGCCTCCCCGGCTTATACGTTGCCGTCACCATGCCGCCGTCTTTCCAAGTGGCGAAATGCAGTACCCCGCGGTATTCGAAGGGATCCGCGTACGCCCAAAACCCAAGATCCGTATCGCGGTACGGACGCTGCCACTCAATACCGTCCTTGCTGACGAGCAACTCGTGCTTCAAGATAGCACTGTGCTTTCCTGGCAGCTTGGGATCGGCGTAGTACTTCATGATCAGCCCTGCGTAGGCATCACCATAGCGAAACGCCTTCATCAGGTAAAACTCGCACTCCGGAGCATCCTGCGCGTCGGGGCGTAAGAAGACTTCTTGTGGACTCCATGTATCCAGGTCTCGCGATTTGCGCAGGGCAATGACTCTCTTCTGCTTCTCGATGTTGTCGATATAGGGTTTGTCCGGCCATGCCTCCAGCTTAGTCTGATACAAGAGGTACTCGTCCCCTACCTGCATCAGCGTGAATGCATCGTTGGTTTCCGTGAACACCGTGCCGGGGCGCTTTTCCCACGCCAGACCGTCCGGCGACGAGGCACGCATGGCCCCTGCCTTTCCCGTCTCGTCAGGCTGGTCCCAGAACAGCATCTCGTAGGCGGTTCCCACGCGCAGGATTTGGAACACGTTAAAGCCGCCCCAAGTCGGCTTGTGCGGAGAACGGCGCATGGATACGTTATTCGGACCACCCCACGGCAAGGAGTCTGCGCCAATTGCAGGGAGCGTCCAGCCGGAATCGGTGAAATCGCCCACACACAACGTTCTCTGGTCCGAGTATTCTTTTTCCTGCTTGTCTACCCGCTGATACCAGACTCGCGTACTGCCGCCCAGGGGGATTGCCGCCACCGGCATGTACCAAAGGCTGGGGCGCGAGGGGTCTTTGGGAGCCATCACGATCCCCTTCTCGGGAAGTTGGGCGGTCTGAACCACACCCTCGGACTGCGCCACGTCTTCAGGAAGGAGAAAACACAGGTTTCCCCCAGCCATCGCGGGCAAGCAAGGGCACGCGACAGCGACGACTGCCATAAGGCACCGCATCGCGCGCAAGACACCGATATGACTGCGGCTATCTGGACCCATTAGACACCTCCGGTTTTGTTCATATTGCGACATTCTTGACATGCCCCCCACGGCTCAGGAAAGATCGAGGCATGACCAAAGAAACTTCCCGCATCGCACTTTACGCGGGCGCCCTCCGCATTTACCAGTGGCCGAAAAACCTCGTTGTATTCGCCGCGCTTGTCTTCGCTCAAGACTTGACCGATACCGCGCGCGCCGCGCGGAGCATTGCAGCCTTCCTCATTCTGTGCGCCGTCTCCAGTTCGGTCTATGTGCTGAATGATATCGTCGATATCGAAAAGGACCGCGCACACCCAGAAAAGCGGCATCGTCCCATTGCGAGTGGCGCGATTTCGTTGAAAGCTGCGGGCGTTCTTATGGCAGTCCTGTTGGTAACAGGTTTGGTTTTCTCTTACACGCTAAGCCCGTTTTTTCTCGTCTCGGTTCTAAGTTATCTGGCGCTCAACGTAGCGTACACCTTCTGGCTCAAACGCGTCATGATTATCGACGTCATGGCCATTGCCCTCGGATTCGTGATTCGCGGCGTGGCCGGCGCAATAGTCATCGACGTCAGTTTCTCCAACTGGCTGGTGGTGTGCACGCTGTTTCTGGCCTTGTTTCTTGCGCTCGGAAAGCGACGCCGTGAAATCGGGCTACTGGAAGCCGAAGCGTTGCATCACCGCGAGGTGCTTGGGCATTACTCTGTGCCTTATCTCGACGCATTGATGGTCATTCTTGCCGGAACAACCTTGCTCACCTATACCATCTATACGTGTTCGCCGGAGGTGGTTCAACGCACCGGAACCGATAAGCTATACATCACGTTGCCCTTTGTTGTGTATGGCTTGTTCCGGTATCTGTATCTAGTTCATCATAAGCGCGGTGGAGGCGATCCCAGCCGGACGCTTGTGAAGGATATTCCGATTCTTGCGACGGTGCTGTTGTGGGGACTGACTTGCATAGCCATACTCTACGGTACGCGCCTCTGGTGAGTGAAAGGGCCCGCAAAGGCCTGGTCATAGTCCGCGATTTGCATCGGCGCGATTGAGCGCCGAAGCAAATCGCTCACGTGCAGTACTTTGAGGTTATGCCATGAGGATTTCTCACGAAAACGCTGTGCGTGCGCAGGACCGTCGTATTTTTCGTTGCACGTCTCGCGAACACGCGAGTAACGAAATAGGCTCGCGCGTGTTCGTGAGAAATCCGGGATAGCAGTACAGAAATTCAAGCGCAGTAAAATAGATGTACACCAAGGGGGTGGCGTATGCCGTCGAGAAATACGGTTCTTCGGGTAGCAACTGAAATCAGCGACGTGGTCGCGTTGGTCCTTGGAGGCGGACGCGGCAGCCGTCTGTATCCCTTGACCGCCGAACGCGCGAAACCCGCCGTGCCGCTGGCAGGCCGTTACCGTCTCGTCGACATTCCCCTGAGCAATTGCATCCACTCGGCTATCAAGCGCATCTACGTGTTTACGCAATTCAACAGTGCTTCTCTGCACCGCCACATTAACAACTCCTACAAGTTCGACATCTTCGGGCGGGGTTTCATCGAGATTCTCGCCGCCGAACAAACCGTGGAAAGTGGAGACTGGTACCAAGGCACTGCCGACGCCATCCGCAAGCAGGTCCGAGAACTGGATCACCTCAATGCGAGCCATTTCCTCATACTCTCCGGTGACCAGTTGTACCGCATGGACTATCGCACCATGCTGGAGACGCACATTCGCGCCGATGCGGACATCACTGTCGGCGTTATTCCTGTTACGCGCGAAGCTGCCGGCGCATTTGGCGTGCTCAAGGTGAATGCGGAAGGCGCCATTACCGAATTCGTCGAGAAACCGCGAACCCCGGAGCTGTTGGATTCGCTGATTACGCCGCCATCGGTCTTTTCGGAAGCAGGCCTCGAAGCCAACGGGCGCGACTATCTCGCGTCGATGGGTGTGTACTTATTCAAGCCCGAAGTACTGATTCGAATTCTCCGTGAGGAGAAGGCCTGGGTTGACTTCGGTCATGACGTCATCCCCAATTCGCTGAAGCGCCTCAAAGTGCAATCGCATTTATTCTCGGGATATTGGGAAGACATCGGGACTGTGCGTTCCTACTATGAGACGAGCATTCTCTTGACGGGCCCCAGTTCGCCCTTCGAGTTTCACTTGCCCGGCCAGCCGATCTATAGCCGCCCACGCTTCCTTCCAGGTGCGCGCGTAGAAAGAGCGGAAATCTCCAACTCCGTGATATGCGAAGGCTCCACGATCATCGGAGCTCGTGTGTCGGACTCGATTGTGGGTATTCGTTCAATTATTCAAGACAACGCGACTATCGAGCGTTCGGTACTGATGGGTTCCGACTACTTTGAAGGCGAAAAGGAATCCACCAGCGCTATCCCGATGGGGATTGGCGCCGGCTCCGTCATCAGCCGCGCCATCATTGACAAAAATGCGCGGATAGGTAAGAACGTTGTGATTCGAGGCTCCGACGGCATGCCCAACGCCGACGGCAGCGGTTATGCGGTGCGCGATGGGCTCGTAATCGTGTTGAAAAACGCAACGATTCCGGACGGCGCGAGGATCGAATGAGCGTTACCCGGCGGCGTGAGTTCACATGGTTTGAGGGCTTGGCCTTCCTCTTGTCCGCCATCGGAGTACAACTCTGTAGCGAATTCATCGCCCAATGGGGGCCGTACTTCTATTCGCCAACCGAAGGCGGCGCCCGAACCATCTATGTGGCACTCGGCTTCATTCTTCCGATGTTCGTTGTTGCGCGTCTGTTCGATGCCATCACCGATCCGTTGGTCGGCGTATGGTCGGACGAGACGCGTCCCACGCCCGGACGCCTGCGTCTCATCCCGCTGTTTGGACGCCGCAGACCTTTCATATTCTGGGGATCCATCTTGATGACGTTTACCGGGATCGCATTCTGGTATCCGCCCTTCAACCGCGAAACCGCGCTGAACTTCGTATACGGCACAGTTCTCCTGTGTCTGCACCTTGGGCTCTTCACAATCTGTGTTGTGCCGCTCAATGCGCTCGGCCCCGAGGTCGCCCGCTCCAAAGAGGCGCGTGTCAAACTTGGCCAATGGACGGCCGTGGGCATGATCCTCGGTCTCGCCATCGCCGCCGTGCTGCCGGGCGTATTGCTCGACGCCCTCGATCCCGCGCGTCGCGCGCCGGTGCTCCCGGGTGAACGTCCCGCCTACTCGGCAGTCGGCTATCAGTATGTGGCGATTCTATTCGCCTTGGTATCGCTGGCCGTATTCCAATTCGCGGTGTGGGCCGTCAAGGAACGCTTCGACGAAAAGCCGCAGAACGGCAAGTCCGCTACGGTCGGAACGGTGATGCGCGACATGTATGGCACTCTGCGCAACAGCGTCTTCCGTAAGTACATTGCCGCCTTCTTTCTCTTTTCCGTCGGCTTTCTGGCGGTTCAACGTATTCTACCCAACTGGGCGGAAGTCGGATTAGGCGGCGACGAAGGCACCGTCACCAAGATGATGTTGCCGTTCATTGCGTCGGCGTTGCTCACGGCGTTTGTATTGGCGCCGCTACTATCGAAATGGATGGCAATGAAATGGCAGCTCTTTCTTGCCTTTCTGCTCATCATTTTGGGCTTGCCCATGATGTATCTCATCGCGGTATGCGACGTGTCGGCCAGCACAAAAGCTCTGTTGGGCAGCGCGCTGTTCTTTGTCTGCGGAATCGGCCAGGGAATTCTCTACGTGCTTTACACGCCGCTTCTCGGCGAGATCATCGATCTCGATGAGCAGCAAACCGGGCAACGCCGTGAAGGCGCCTACTGGGGCATGCACGGGGTTGCATTTAAGGCCGGCCAGGCAGCGTCTGTAGCCGTGTCTAACCTCTGCATGAGCACGCTCGGCAACTCGGTCGACCGGCCCCTCGGCATTTTGATGGTCGGCCCTGTTTCCGGCGTCATCGCGTTACTGGGACTGCTCGTCGTATGGACCTATCCCATCCTCAGCGTCACCCACGCAACCACGCAAGAATTGCTCACCGAAGAGCCTGGTATGCGAGTCGGACGCTAATCACCAACAACAATACGCCCATAATCAGCTTTCGCCGTGGCAATGTCAGCATGCGCTCCAAGCGGATGCCGGGCGGTCCCGCAATCTGCGCCCCGATGAACACGAGTGGAGCCAACGCAAAATTGACGTGTCCCATCGTGTAGGGGAGGTCCAGCGATGCTTCTGCGCGCAGATGAGCCACCGTGCCCGCGAAGCCCGTGGCAATCATCACCATGTTCGACAGCGCCACGGCGCGCTCATTGGTAACGACACCGGCTATTAGCGCGAGAGGAATGAGAACGAGTCCGCCGCCGGTCCCTGTCGCGCCTCCGACAATTCCTGAAACCGCGCCGATCGCTATCGTCGCGGGTGTGCGCCTTCGAACCTCCTCGGCATGCACCACACGCGGACGAATCAGAAAAGTTCGCAGCGCCGCCACGACAAGAAACGCTATGAAGATCCAGAGCACGACATCATCCGGCATCAGCGATGTTACCCACCCTCCGATATATCCCCCGACAATACTCCCGAGGGCCATCACGAACGCCAAGCGCCACAGGTCCTTGTCAATGCGGGTTCGCAAGCGCCACGTGTTCAGTATCACCACAAAGAAGATGATGAACAGACTCGTACCCTTGGCGGTGCGCGCATCCATGCCCGCAACAAACGTCATAAACGCAGGAACCATGAGAATCCCACCACCAAGACCCAGCGCAGAGCTAATAAGGCCCACACCAATCCCGAGGACAGCCATTCCCACGGCAAACTCTATGCTAAAACCAGGCATAACCCCTCACAACCAAAGTTGATTCAAGGACGTCCATAGAGAGTACACGTTTGGCCGATGGATAAGAAATGAAGGCGTGAGGCAGCGCTTGCTCCGGCTACCCCGGATTTCTCACGAACACACTTGAATCTCTCTCGAAACTAGTGTGCTTGCGGGACCTGCTGCGAAAAACAAAGCGGTTCTCCCAAGACCGAGTGTTTTCGCGAGAAATCCTCATGGTATACCCTCAACGTCTTGCACATGAGCAATTTGCGTCGGCGCTCAATCGCGCCGGTGCAAATTGCGGACTACCTCTGTGTTCTGTCGAGCGGTACATTCAAACCGCTAACCGCAACATTCATCGGCTGACTACTGAGCGCAAAAGCTTTCGCTTCGTTTATCCGAAACTTGGCAACGCTATATTCGGGCAACGGCTGGGTCGCCCGCCATGAAAGCAAAACCACATCCCCACGAATTGCCTCGCGAGATACAGACATGATCACCAAATCAACCGAGGATGGCTCCGATATGTGATGCGAGATACGATACGTAGCAGCGACGGAGGATTCGAAGGGTTGCACGGCTTCCCACTGGATGCGAGTTGAGGGGACTGCCTTGACTTGTGCGAGCACCAAACCCACGGACGAATCCGGCTCAGCATCGATGCGAAGCGCCACGACTCCTTGGTACTGATCCGCAGCCACGGACACACTCGTGAGCGCGAGCTTCACCGTGCTACGCGCGGTATACGCGAAACCGCCCGGCAAGACACCCGACAGACCCGCCGCAATGTTTTCGACCCTCACGTCCACCGCACCTTCACGCTCATTCGCGGCGGGCGGCGCTTCGACCAGCAGGGTCTCCGCGCTGGTAACTTCCAAGCGCGATGCCGCAATCTGGCCGAACAGCACCCGCGATGACGGGGCAAAGTTTCTGCCGTTCACAATAACGCGCGTACCCCCCTCAAGCGGCCCTCGACTCGGTTCGAGGAAATCGACGTGCGGAGCGTCGACATTCGGCAATGGGCTTGGGTCCGCGCCATCGAAGATACCGTCGCCGTCCGAATCGGGATTCAACGGGCTCGTTTCACCGGGATTCGCGATTCCATCGCGCGAACGATCCTCTTTGCCATCGGGTATTCCGTCGCCATCCGTATCGGCATTCAATCCGTCCGTCTCTCCTGGATCGACTACACCGTTTCCGTTTTTGTCTTCGACGTCGTTGGGCAGGCCGTCGCCGTCGGTATCGTTAAGTCCCGATCCTGCCTCCGAAAGCCACGTAAAAAGGTCGCCCGCAAACAGGCGATTTGAGATCGTCTGCATTGCGGAAGTCTCAACGGGTGTGGGTGAGGCCAAGATCGCGATGCGACCGTTGCCGTATGCGCCCGCCGCAAACACGGCGAGCCCCTTCTCTTCCGGATCGGGTACAAGGACTGCCCGCCCGTCCGCGACGCGCATCCGCATCCCATCGGTTATACGAAACCCATCCCAATGCCGCGCGGGAAGATTTGAGGTGCGAGCCGCGAACGACCCACTGACAGCCTTTTCGGGCTCCAATTCAACTCCGATCGGATTGAGCCAGCGCGCGAGGGATCGTGGTCCTTCTTGCGTTATGTGCTGCCCCAGGAAGAGTAACGCGCCTCCGTCGGATACGAAATCCAGCAGCGCTTGCCGAGTCGAGACCCCGCGTCCTGCGGCTTCGGCGGTGAGCACAATCACGGAGACATCTCGAGGAAGTTTCGGTATTGGGTTTGTTTCGACTCGGTGACTGAAGCGGTACGGCGGTTGTGCGAGCAAGTCCGCGAGTCCCTTCATGCGCCACGGATCGGATTCGTCCCGAAGCGATTTCTGCGGGGCATGATCGTCAAGCAGCCACAGAATTCCCCGTGGATTGCGGCTGGGCGGCAAAACGCGCACGGATATGGATCGCGGACTGCCTGTAGCCTGAAGACCGGGTGTCGCGCCTTCCAGAGCAACGGTAATTGTGCCCCAAGCGCCATCACCCGACCGAAATCGAGCTGGATCGACGCCTACATAAAACCAGCCCGGCAGCCGGCCGGTTCGAGGGTACACGCGCAACCACGGCGCAATCGCCGTGTTCACGTCCAGTCTCCACGTGGAGTTCTCACCGAAGGGTGATTCTAACCGCACGGAACGTACATCCTGCCCAATGCCTTCGCCGCGAAAATCGACCGTAATAGGCGTAATCAGATAGGGAGAAGCCTTCGTAGGTTCCACGTCAATTCCATCGCGCAGCCCATCTCCGTCCGAATCGGGCTGCGACACTATGGCGCCAAACCGGACTTCATCTGCATTCCCAAGACCATCCTGGTCGCGGTCCCCGACAGCGGGCAAGGCGAGAACCGGACTAATCTCCGCAACAAACCCGGTCTGAAGATGGACGGTGTGTTCGATTGCGGCAGTGAGCGCATCGACGAAGTGTACGCATCCTGCTTCGCCTACGGCCACGCGAGTACCCAGCCATCGGAGCGCCCCAATCTCCGAATCGAACGTGATCGAGCCTCCACCCGGTTTCCCGTCACGCCACAATTCCAGCCGATTCCCCACTGCCACGCCCAAGTCCATGCTCGTTTCGCAGGGGGCAAGCATAATGCCGTGCGGCGCGTCGGCAAATGAGTATTCGGCAGATTTTTTCAAGCCATTGGCTGTCTCGATTAGGACAGCGTATGCGAAGCCCTCGCTTCGGGATCGTGTGGTCACCCAGCAGGCTCCCGAAGTTGTGGGGTGAAGCGCGGACTCGTCGCCCACGGCATCGCCAGGGAACTCCACCTCACCAGGCATAAGACGGAACGTCTGCGTCTCAATGGCAATCAGAGTGGATCTGCGCGTCATCCCTTCGGGCGCGTACCCCGAAAAGAGCGCAAAGAGCACGTCTCCCTTGGGAGTCGTCGCCAAACACGCTGGATCGTAGGAGTCAATGGGGCTCGGCATTGGCAAAGCCTCGGCCAAGACTTCGCCGCGTGTGACCTCGCGCACGTGAATAGTGGCCACTCCCACGTCCGTCCGGCATAAGATAGCCACCGCCGCACGTCCGGGAATGGCCATGCACGCGACGGGTTCTCCCGGTAACAACCAGGCCGAATCCTGAGGCGCAAACAACGGCGCGGGGTCAGTCGCGAGCCTGCGAGCTCGAATCTGCCAAGGGGCTCGGTCACCGATTCCCCCGCTTTTTGCGAACGACACGAAGACAGATTCGTGCGACTGGGGGTCATCGACAAGCGCGTGCAGTTGTGGTTTTGCGACGGCCAATCCATCGAGACTGACTTCCGGTTGCAGGGCAAGAGGAATCGCGCGCGAAAGCGAGATGATCGGCTGAGACTCGCGCAACGCCTCGTTTCTCGCCACCGTGACGCTGATCGCAAGATTCCCGTCAGGAGTCATGAGAACTGGTCCCGAGATAGCGTCGCCGGGAAGCAACTGGGGAAGCGCACTAGGCGTGGACTCACGCAAGTCGACGGTTTGCGCATACACACGCACGGCCTCGCGCGCCGCCGTAAGCGTTGTCGTGTGCACAAGAAGCGTCTGCGCATGCGCCACTGCAAGTACGCTCACGCCCACGATGGAGAGAGCCAGCAGCCGTTGTGCGATGCGCTTCATACGTTATCCCCGTAGCCAGAAACGAGCCTTTATCGCGGATTTCTCACGAACACACGTGACCTTCTCATGCAACCAATGCGTTTGCGAGACTAACGTCGAAAGACTTGGCAGTTCTCCGAAATCCGAGTGTGTTCGCGAGAGATCCTTATGGCATGACCTCAAAGTCTTGCACGTGAGCAATCTGCGTCGGGGCTCAATCGCACCGATGCAGATTGCGGACTATCCTACGCTGTACGGGGACACGCGTGCACTCATGGCAATTTCGAAAGCCACCAACGCCGGCGCAATAGATCTACGCGAGTGAAAGGCCGGAGAAGCGCGTGTTCGCGCACAATGAGAGTGGAGCAGCGAGTCCAAGCGCCATGGTCTGCTCTGGTCTTATGATTCGCCGACGTTGTTTTTCTTGCCGTTTCCTGCCGGGAGGTCTTCTCTCGCGTATCCCTTCGCGTAATCGGCCCGGCAGCGCGCTTCAGTCTTGTCGGGGTCTTCTCCGACTTCGTCTACCAAGGCGGCGTGCATAGCCGCAATTCGCTCCGCATGCTCGGGAAGACTTGCGAGATTGCGGAACTCGCCCGGGTCTTCCTGGAGATTGTAGAGTTCGCGCTGAGATGGGTGATCCGCGTCCGGCGCGGTGTGATATACGTACTTGAAATGCCCGGTGCGAATCATGGCATAGCCTGACGCGACGTTGTGGGCGTAGTACTCGCTCACAGCCATGTCCTTCCACGGCGCATCGTTCGCATCCAACAACGGCAACATCGAATGACCGTTCCAGTCGTTCGGCGTCGCGCCACCGCTCAGTGCCACGATGGTCTGCACCACATCCACGAGGGAACAGACCTGCGCACGGCGCTGGCCGCCCCTCCAACGCGCCGGCCACGAAACGATAAGCGGAATGTGCGCGGCGGATTCGTACATGCAGTTCTTCCACCACAGGCCGTGTTCGCCCATGTTCTCGCCATGATCCGACGTGTAGATGACTACGGTATTGTCGGCTACGTCGCTGGACGCTAACGAGGTCAAGACCTTGCCGATCTCATCGTCCACCCACTGTACGAAACCATAGTAGAGTTCTCTGCCTTTTCGCACGACCTCTTCCGGCACGTCCTCGAAATTGAACCCAATGCGCAGGTGCCTGTAATTCAGCGGCAAAGTGTCATAAAAGCCCTCGGGAATCACCGGCATCGGAACCTTTCCGCGGTAGGCTTCGTAATACTGCTCAGGCACGATCAATGGAAAGTGTGGAGCCAGATATCCTGACAGCAAAAAGAACGGCGCGTCTGTCTTTTTGCGGTCGTTCAGGAATGCAACGGTACCCTCGGTCACCTTCCTATCGTGTGTCATCACGGACGACGTATTGCCGGTGCGAAAATCACCAAATCGATCCGATATGCCGGGTTTCGGAGTGAGGTCATCGGGCTTTCGGCGTTCTCCTTTTCCAGTCTTTCTGCCCTGGTTCATGTTGCCGCCGATCTCCGTGAACCCATACCGTCGCGTGGCATCGTAGTGCATTTTTCCGCAAAGGAAGGGCTCGTAGCCCGCACTCGCCACGACACGCGCCAAAGAAGGATAATCGTCGGAAGGTAGCCAGCAGTCATTGCTCCACGCCCCGACGCGCGAAGCGTATTTTCCCGACGTCAAGGAGAGCCTCGACGGCACACAGAGCGGTGAATTGCAGTAGCAGTTCTCGAACAAAACACCGCGACCGGCAAGGGCATCGAGGTTTGGCGTATGGCTGATGCTATTGCCGGCACAACCCATTACCCCCGCATTGTGCTCGTCCGAAATGAGGAGGAGAATGTTGGGCGGCCGATTCTCCGTGGACACGGGTTCCGCGTTGCTGCGCTGTGCAATGACCGCCGCGGCAAGACCTGCACCAACGTTTTCCATGAATCGACGTCGTGTATACCGGTTTGTTGCCATGCGCACGCCCCTCCTGTCCTCTTTCCTGTAGCGAACCACTCCCTGCAGCACGTGGCGAGTCCCCGTCTATCGTGGCCTCACCTTTCGCGCATGTCAATACCTCTCTCCCCGGTTCAGAGCTTGGGGCTCGACTCTCAGATTCGCTTCTCACCCTTATCCCACGAGCGCCAGGCCAATCTCGTTGTTCAGCTCGAAGCCTTTTGGAGTTGGGCGAATGAAGCCTTCTGCCTCCAGCAACAGGCCTCGCGCAACGAGGCCCTGTAAGACCGGTCCAAAATCGGAATCGAGTGATGCACCAAACCGCGCCTCGTAATACGCCTTCTCCAATCCGCGCTTGAGGCGAAAGTGCTGAATCAACGTCTCCACTCGCACCTCGCGCTCCGATAGACGAATCGATTCCTGCTTCGATCCGGGCGCGGCAATGTACTCGTCGGTCTTCACGCAATTCCGCGACCGTACGCCGCTTAAGTACGAGTATGCCGCGGGGCCAAATCCCGCATACTCTTCGTTGTGCCAGTAGCGAAGATTCAGCGCGCATTGAAAGCCGGGGCGAGCGAGATTGGAGACTTCATATCGCTCGTACTCGTCGAGCACGGCATCGACTTCGTGAAACTGATTCAGATACGTTTCGTCGTCAATGGCCTCGTTGGCGCGCTTGCCAAAGGGAGTGCCCGCTTCATACGTCAAGCCGTAGGCGGATACGTGCGCGGGTTGAAACGAACGGCAAGTCTCCAAAGTGGCGCGCCATTCCTCCAATGGCGGCACACCGAAAATGAGGTCCATGTTCCAATTCGGAAGACGTTCCGCGACCAGTCCGCACGCGCGACGTGCGCCGTCGGCGTCGTGCCGACGACCCAAATAGCGCAACGCTTCGTCGTTGAAGCTTTGCACGCCCATGCTTATGCGATTGACGCCGCTCGCCGTCCACGCATTCATCAACTCTGGGGTGACATCGTCCGGATTGGCTTCGAGCGTCACCTCGGCGTCGGGCGTCAACGAAAACCGCGCGCGTAGCGCGTCCATCACGCGAGCGAAGTCGTCAACCGCGATCAAGGAAGGCGTGCCCCCGCCAAAGAACACCCCGTCGACTTCCGATGCGCCGTCAAATGCATCGATTTCGCTGCAAAGAGCGTTAAGAAATGCGGGGGGTACCGTCCCCTTGATGGGGCGCTTCACAAAATCGCAGTAGGGACAAATGGTGCGACAATATGGAATGTGAACGTAAACGCCGATCAACGGACTACGTGGCGTTTCCATGGTCGCGCACCTTGCGCGCGCGTTGCGGCGGCCACCACACGATGGAGACGGTTCCGACGAGACAGTCCTCCGGCAACCATCCAAATACGCGGCCATCCGGCAACTTTGTGTCTGCGTCGGTCAAGACAAGGTACTGATTGTCGGGAACCGTCGACTTCTTCTTGGTAGTCCACTCCGCGTCGGATTTCGCGCTACCCGTTTCGCCCACACGCTGGCCTTCGACGATCACCGTTCCGTCTTCGACTTTCACTGCGTCACCGGGAAGCGCCACAAGACGTCCAAACGCGACTTCGATTTGTTCGTCGTTACGCGTAGAATCGGGCAACGTGTAAGCGACGACGGAGCCGCGTTTTGGCAGCTTTTTGCCGACGCGTGAGTTGGAGAACGGCAACCGCCATCCGAACGCGGCCCGGTTGATCCACACATGATCGCCATCGCGCAGAAGCGCCTTTAACGGAGTGCGTTTGATGCGCCACGGCAACATGAAGAACGACCGGCTGAGTTCATACGCAACCAGCAAGATCGGAATTCCCGCGATGAGCAGCATTCCCCACCATGTCTTGGTGAATCCGGTAAAATCCCGCCGATTCTTGATCGGCCACCAGACGCACGACGCGCGACCCAGCAGATGATCGTGAGGCACCCACCCAAAGAAGCGGCCGTCCTGGCTTCGTTCGCTGTTGTCGCCCAGCATCAGGTAGTTGCCGGGCGGAATCAGCGAGTATTGATCTGTCGGAATGATGCCGTATTTGTATGCAGGAAGCTGCTTGTCGAGAATCTCGTAGGCCCTGCCGCGTTCTTGTTCCGGGTAGCTCCTTAAGAATTGGTCAAGCTCTTCCTGCGAGAGATACGGCCCCAGCGTGTAATACACGTCTGGCATCGAATCTGGCAATTCAAGCGCCTTGCCGTTGATGTAGACCTTGCCGTGATCGATGTGGACACGTTCGCCGGGCAACCCGACTACGCGTTTGATCAAAACCTTGTTCGGACTCTCCGGCTCCACAGAACGGAACACCACGATGTCCCAGCGCTTCGGCTCACCCAATTTGAAGATCCGGATATTGGTGAAGGGGACGCGGGGGCCATAAATGAGTTTGTTCACGAAGACACGATCGCCGACAAAGAAACCGGGATCGCCGTGCAACGTCGGTTCCATGGAACCCGAAGGGATGCGAAATGGTTGAACGAACAGCCACCATACGGTGAGCACCAGCGCAATGAGCTTCACCCAGCTCTTGAAATTGTCCCAAGTCCAGGGCCCGGTGAAAGCCTTGATGAATCCGACTAGAAAATCGAGGGCCTCGCCCTGGGATTCGCCCTTGGTCTGCTTTCCTTTTGCTGCCACGTCAGCGGTCCGATTCTTCGCCAACGCGCAACAACGCCATAAACGCTTCTTGCGGCACTTCGACGCTGCCCACCTGTTTCATGCGCTTCTTACCCTCTTTCTGCTTTTCGAGCAGCTTGCGCTTACGCGTGATGTCGCCGCCATAACATTTCGCCGTGACGTTCTTGCGAACGGCCTTCACCGTCTCGCGGACGATAATGCGACTTCCGACCGCAGCCTGGATAGCGACTTCGAATTGCTGTCTCGGAATCAGCGACCGCAGCTTGGACGCAAGCGTGCGCCCGACCCATTCAGCGCGGTCCTTGTGAACAATCGACGACAGCGCGTCCACCGGCTCGGTGTTGAGCAGAATGTCGAGTTTGACTAGCTCTCCGGGGCGAAATCCGATCAGGTTGTACTCGAGCGAGCCGTATCCGCGCGAAAGCGTCTTCAACTTGTCGTAGAAATCAAGCACGACTTCCGCCAACGGCATCTGATACACCGCCAGGCTGCGCCGCTCGTCCAGATAGTCTACGCGCACGTGAATACCGCGCTTCTTCTTGCACAGGTCGATCACGCCGCTCAAATACTCGGTCGGGCAAATGATCTCCGCCTCGATATACGGCTCTTCAATCGTCTCGATATCGTTCGGCGCGGGCATCTTCGACGCGTTTTCGATGACGAATTGCGTGCCGTCCTTCTTCGTGATTCGATACGCCACGTTCGGAACCGTCGTGACCAGCGTCAGGTCGAACTCGCGCTCAAGCCGTTCCTGCACGATTTCCATGTGCAGCAATCCCAGGAATCCCAAGCGGAAACCGAAACCGAGCGCATCGGAACTATCTGCTTGATACTGGAATGAGGCGTCGTTGAGCCGCAGACGCTCCAGCGCGTCGCGCAATTCCGAGTAGTCCGTCGACGCAGCCGGATACATACCGCAGAATACGACCGGCAGCACTTCTTTGTACCCCGGCAACGGTTCTTCGGCGGGTTTGAAAGCATCCGTGATTGTGTCACCGATCTTTGTGCTTACCAGAGTCTTGATGTTGCAGATGAGATAACCGACTTCTCCGGCCTCAAGCATGTCGCCAGGCGTAATGTCGGGAGTGAACGTCCCCAATTCGACCACATCGTACTTCAAACCGTTGGACATGAATTGCACCTTCATGCCCTTCGAGATGCGGCCTTCCACCACACGAATGTAGACAACCACGCCGCGATACGAGTCGTATTTCGCGTCGAACACCAACGCCCGCAGCGGCTTCGACCGGTCGCCCTTGGGCGGCGGAATACGCTGAATGACCGCTTCGAGCGCGTTGATGGCGCCTGAGCCTTCCTTGCCGCTGGTCAGAATCGCATCGTCGGCGGGAAGACCGACCACGTTTTCGATTTGCCGCCGCACGGACTCAACATCTGCACTGGGGAGATCGATCTTGTTGATCACGGGGATGATGTCGAGGTTCTGATCGATTGCCTTATATGCGTGCGCGAGCGTCTGCGCTTCGACGCCTTGCGACGCGTCTACCAGCAGCAGCGCTCCCTCGCACGCCGCCAGACTTCGCGATACTTCGTACGAGAAGTCGACGTGCCCCGGCGTGTCGATCAGATTGAGCACATAATGCTGGCCGTCTTTCGATTTGTAGTTCAAGCGAACCGCTACCGCCTTGATCGTGATGCCGCGCTCGCGCTCGATATCCATCGTATCGAGCGCTTGTTCCTTCATCTTGCGCTCTTCTACCGCTCCGGTGATTTGGAGGAACCGATCGGCCAGCGTCGATTTTCCGTGGTCCACGTGGGCGATGATGCAAAAGTTTCGTATTCTGTTTTCTGGCGTCGACATCGAATTCCTGGGGGTGTGCGCTAAAGTCGCGTAACCGGTTTCCTCATCCAAACATCTGTTCGATAACCCGCAGACTGCGAAATTCGCAATCCACCTGACGGGCCGCGTAACGGCG
This sequence comes from Candidatus Hydrogenedentota bacterium, assembly GCA_019695095.1. Taxonomy (NCBI): domain Bacteria; kingdom Pseudomonadati; phylum Candidatus Hydrogenedentota; species Candidatus Hydrogenedentota bacterium. The sequence continues at coordinate 5,120 of JAIBAQ010000088.1, read as the reverse complement.
AATGCTCTCAAACACGCGCGAATCCAATCCATTCGCAGGACACGCGCCGGGACTGGCCGCTATCGCCTGCAACGATTCAAGTTCTTCCATGCTCAACGTTCGGTCGGCCGGCATGCCGCTATCGACGACTCCGCTGTCGTACGAGAAGCGAATCGGACCGCTCGAAGACGATGGTTCGAGATTGGGCTCGAACCCCGACGCCGCCAGCATCCAGTACACAATCCAAGAGACATGGGCCTTTGCCGTGCCTTGCCACGCCGCCAAGTCCCGCAACCCATCTGCGAGCACGCGATACAACGCGTGTGACGGCTCGTCTTCCTGCGCTACACGAAGCGCAAACTCCAGCGGAAACGCGGCGTAAACCGATTTCTCGACATCGCTTTTCAGGGCGGTGAAGGCATCCAGTAGAGTCGCCTCGCCGAGTTTCTGAACGCTGCGGCCTTCTTTCCAATAATAAACGATTTCAACTCGATTGAACGTATCCAAAGCTGCCGCGAGCGGACTCTTGGCACGCCGCACGCCAGTCGCCATACACGCCAACTTGCCGCGTTCGGGCGTCAGAAACGTCACAATCCGGCTCGTCTCGCTGAAATCGACGCCGCGAATCACAATGGCTTCGCTTCGCTCTTGCGACACGCCTCCTCCCTTGTCCTCCACGGCCCACGCGCATCAATCGGAAAACACATGCGTCGCCTGCGCGTGCAAGGGGAATCGCTTTCCTACAGGCGGGCGTACCTCATCTACGCCGATCTTAACACCCCCGTCAAATCCGGCGCAAACGGCGAGAAAGCCGGCTTACCGAGGCTCCAGTCGAACGGTGAATTGCGAGACGTCCATCGTCGACCTCTGTGCCCGCGGGTCTGCGAACAGAGCGGTCACTCGCTGCGCAGATCTCTTGTGGTTCTATGCGCCATAGGAGGCGACTTGTTTGGCATCCATTTCTCATCAGACATCCTAGTTGTCCGCACCAATATCGCGCGAGTGCCCTTTTCGCTTTCATATCGTCGTGGTATAGTGCTTCTTAGCGATAGCATCGCATCTTTTTATGTAGCGCCGGATATTTGCGCAAGCACTTGTGATTAAAGCGGATAGACAATTGAAAGGGATAGGCATGGACCAACATACATATGACGAGATTGTGAAGATTCGTGAACAAGCCGAGAAAGAAATTGTGAGGGTAAGGCAAGATGCAGAAAGGGAGATTGAAAGAGCTTGGAAATACTACAGAATATATGCTGGGGGCGTAACAGCGCTCGTGATCGTCGGAGTATTTCTTGTTGGAAGCAATTTCTCGACAATTGTCGGGAACATCAAAGTCAAAGCTGAGACCGAACTTGCTGAGAAGGCAAAGGAACTGGAGGCAGTGTCCAAGAAGACTACAGATGATTTGGAGAATGCTCTAAATGAACAAGTTAGTTCATTCAAGACTCGGGCAAACTCAGATCTGCAGGCGGCAATTGAGGCTGCATTTCAGTCGGAGAACATTAGGACGCTTGTAGAGAAACAAGCCCAAAACTCTATCGGACAGATGACCGCAGACCAGATCAACAGTCTGGTTCATCAAGATTACACAAGTCTGCATCAGCGAGTCAGCGCGATGGAAGGCCAGCTTAAGGGCGTGCGTGAGTCAGTTGATCAACTAAGGCAACCCGTCTATTTATTCGGGAGAAGCGACGAGGCATCGAGAATCCAGTTGTCACCCACTTACTCAATTCCTGGATTAGACCAAGCAAGAACCCCTAGCAGTCTTTCTGGATCACTCCCTGTTCCCTCAATAGGTGATGACATCGACACGACCATTAACCTAGAAGACCTTAAACCCACAGGCAAATTGAGAGATTTGGCTGTCGGCAAGTAATCAGTGCCACGCGATACAAATGGGCACTCTTCATAATTTGCCTCACGCGTCCGCGGGCGGCTTATACGTAATTCCCGCCGCTTCCAGCGCTTTCACAATGCCTTCCTTGTCGACCGCCTTCTTCCAAGCCTCTTCGGCCTCGATGATTTCGCTTTTCACCAGCCGCACCAGTTCTTCGTTGAGCAGCGTCATGCCTTCCTTCTTGGCGGTCTGCATGATGCTCATAATCTGGCTCGTTTTCGCCTCGCGAATAAGCGACGACACGGCCGGGTTCACAATCAGCACTTCAATTGCCGCGACGCGTCCGCCACCCTTCTTCTTCAACAGGTTCTGGGCGACAACACCTTTTAACGTGCCCGAGAGCATCGTGCGAATCTGCTGTTGTTGGTCCGCCGGAAACTGATCGATTAACCGGTCGATGGTCGAGATGGCCGTGGTCGTATGGAGTGTCCCGAACACCAAGTGTCCGGTTTCCGCGGTCTCGATGGCGATGTGCGTCGTCTCGAGGTCGCGCATTTCGCCGACAAGGACAATGTCCGGATCTTCACGCAGCGCCGCGCGCAATGCCGCCTTGAAACTCTTCGTATGTGTCCCGACTTCGCGCTGATTGATCAAGCACCGCTTGTTCCGATGTACGAATTCGATGGGGTCTTCAATCGTGATGATGTGGTCGCTTCGCGTCGCGTTGATCAAATCGATCATCGCCGCCAGCGTGGTCGATTTACCGCTTCCCGTCGGTCCCGTCACCAGCACCAGCCCTTTCCCGAGATAGCAGAACTTCTTTACCGCTTCCGGCAGTCCCAATTGCTCAACCGTCAGGATTTCCGTCGGGATGAGACGAAACACCCCGCCCATTCCCTTGTGGTCCAAAAAGACGTTGCACCGGAAACGGCCATACCCCTCTAATTCGTACGCAAAGTCCGTATCGTGGACTTCGTTGAATTCCTTCTCGTTAGCAGGCGGCATGATCTCGTACAGCCACGTTTTAACCGTACCTGCGTCAAGTGTCTCCTCACTGCGCAAACCGACCACGGACCCGTCTTTCCGGAAGATGGGTTTGCACCCGGTGCACAAGTGCAAATCGGATGCTCCATGCTCGACCATGAGTTGGAAATATTTGTCCAAAGCCGCCATGCGTCTGTCCTCCCACAAATTCCAATTTTGAGGCTCACTACAACGCTACCACCCGGACCGGTCTGGCGCAAGCACGCTACGAATAGGCTGTCAACACAGCTTTAGGCTGGCGCGTTATGGTTGACGAGGAAGCATGCCATGCAATCACTGCGGTTGTGCGAGAGTGTGGCAGTTTTGTAATGGCGATCCTGTTACCGGGTACGTATAATTGGCTTGCGTCTGTTGCTCACGGCACGGGCGTTGTGTCTGTTTCGTTATTATTCGCAGTTTTGACTCCGGGAGGCGCAGAACCAGCATGAGGCGGCATCCGTATTCTTCCGTTGCAGTTTTCGCGTGGAGTGTCCTCGTGTTGGGTGGGTTCGCTCAAGCCGAACAAGTCAACCTGACAGTAGGCAACGGTTCCGGATATCCCGGCGGAAACGCCACCAGCCAAGTTACCATGAACGCAACGACCGCCCCGGCGGCCGTGAGCTTTCGCATTGGATTCGATTCGACCAAACTGACTGTGACCAACGTGCAGGCAGGCTCCGTGGTAACGACGGCCCAGAAAGACCTGGAATGGGATGTGCCGACTCCAGGTACGTTGGCTGTGGCCATTTTCGGTGTGAATGAAACCACCATCGCGAATGGCGCCCTGGCAACCGTGACGTTCAGTGTACAGGCTTCCGTCTCCACACCGAGCAACCTCGCACTCGATGGCAACACTCAATCAGCTTCCGGCGCGGACGGTCAGCCCTTGACGACGGCCATTGCCGACGGCGCGTTGAGCATCACGGCCTGCACTACCCCGGCCGTACCGACTGGAGTCAGCGCGACAGACGGCTCATTTGCGAATCGTGTTCGAGTCACCTGGAGCGCGAGCAGCGGCGCGACCTCGTACTTGCTGTACCGGTCAACGACGAATAATTCGGCGTCTGCCGCGCTCATTACCTCGGTCGTCGGTACGACCTACGACGATTTCTCCGCGGCGGCAGCCACCTCGGGGAGTTCCGGCGGGTGCGGTGGCGGCTCCTCAACGCAGTACACGACCTACTACTACTGGATTCGCGCGCAGAACCAGTGCAGCCAAAGCGCACTCAGCACGCCCGATTCCGGGTATCGCGGTCTGGCGAAATCCGCTTCGGACGCCACAGCAATCGAAATGGCGCTCCCAAGCAAGGCCACCGGCCCGGTCCTGCTGGATTCATCCCTCGCGCTGCGACTTTTCAGCGAGGAGCCCATAGACGTTTCGTCTGTTTGGGGCCGCGTGGAGACCGATTCGCTGCAGGATTCTACGGTCAGTTGGGTTCCAGTCGACGGCTCCGATACGGATGGCTGGGTGGTCTACACGCCGCAGATTGCATGGGTGCCCGGAGAGCTGATCTTCATGAGCGCCGGGGCATCGACTCAATCGGGTGTAGCCCTTCCGGCGCTCCAATACGTTTTCAAAGCCGACCCCGACGGCGCCATTTCGGAAATGGGCGCAAAGGGGGTTCTCTCGGGCGCATCATTGATGACGGTAAACACGCAGGACCTGCCCGAACTCAGTGAGGCCGTTGGCCCGGCGTATGCAATTGACCCTTGTTCCGTGTTCAGCGCTCCGCAGACCATCTCGATTCCTATCCCCTCGGGAATCGACCCCGCCGATGTGGAAGTCTACTACCTGGCCTCCTCCTCGGAGGGCCCGGTTTGGCATCGCGGTGAAAGCGTCGCTGGTTGGCTGCTCGAAAGTGCTGTGAAAGGCGACAGCCTGGCGGTCACAATCAGACACGGCGGCATCGTCTGCTTGGGCTATCGTGCAAACCTCGCCAACGTGACAACAGCAGGATTGGTGGATTCGAAGGGCGCCTTGGACAACGTCATTCTGACGGTCCTTGTGGTAGGCGCGCTGGCTATTGCGCATTGGCGCCGCTCTCGCCAAACTCAGAAGGTGTAGAACAACTCAGGACAGAGTGCACCGGTCTCTGCACTGAATATGTCCGAGATTACTGGCCACGTTACACAAGCCAGATCCTTCGCTATCGCTCTGGACAAGACCCCTCCTCGGTAAATGAAAGAACCGCGGACTACCCATCAGGCAATCCGCGGCGTATAAACTCGAAGTCTTTACTGCCTAGTAGAGCAATTCCGCCCAGCGCTCTCCGGCTTC
>JAIBAQ010000087.1 GCA_019695095.1 Candidatus Hydrogenedentota bacterium | reverse complement strand
CGATTCAGCTATTCGTCGCTATCGTCGCAGTTCCTGGAGAGCAAGCAACTGTTCTGGGGATCGATGCCCTGGCACATCGGCATTCTGATTGTCTTTCTTGGTCACCTGCTTCCCTTTCTCTTCCCGTCGCTTTGGCAGAGCGTCACAGCGCACCCTTACGCCGTCATTGCCCTTGAGGTCGTTGGAATAATTGCCGCTTTCATGGGACTGATTGGGCTCGTGGTCTTGTTGGTCCGCCGCTTGTTGTCGCGCCACCTTCAAGCGGTCACGACGCCCGTGGACTTGGTTATCTTGGGACTCTTCATCGCTCAAGTGCTCATCGGAATTCAGACTGCGGCGAGCCACCGATGGGGGTCCATGTGGTCCGTGCAAACGACTACGCCTTATCTATGGAGTCTGATCACCTTTCGTCCCGACGTGACGCTCGTGGAGTCTCTTCCTCCGACGGTGCGGCTGCACATCGCGACCGCGTGGGTGATTGTGTTGCTGCTGCCCTTTTCAAGACTGGTGCATGTCTTCTCTCTCCCTCTGCACTATCTGTGGCGCGCCCCACAGCAGGTGATATGGACCAACGCGCGGCGAGTTCGTCATATGGCGCCAGTTCTCAAGACGGCGGAAGAATCGCGTCGTCTCTTCCTGAAGGGAGCTATTGGGCTCGGGTCAGCGGGCGGACTCCTCAGCGTGGGTGTATTGGACAAGTTGGTGCGGTTCTTTGGTGGCCCCAACATGACACCTGAAGAGCAGGCTACCCTGCTGCGCAAGCGCCTTGAGCGGTTGGAAATGACAGCTGAGGAGCGCGAACTGGAATTGGAGCGCATGCGCAATGACTACATCCTGGTCGCCCAACTGAAGGACCTCTCGCCTCAGGATGGCAAGTACTTCATTGACTATCAGATGCGCCCGGCGCTCGCCTATCGAGATGCCTCCGGCCTTCCTCTACTGATAAGCGCGAAGTGCACGCACCTGGGATGCACGGTCGCCAACACGGTCGACGCAAACGGACGCGTTCTGTGCCCGTGTCATATGTCGTATTTCGATTTGAAAACCGGAGTGCCACAACCCGGATCGCCTGCGACCAAACCCTTGCCTCTTCTGGGGTGGACGCTTATGGATGCTGAAGGAAAGGTGTTGATGAGCCGAGGTCCAGACGGCAGGCAGGAGGGCGAGGTTTCACCGGACAAGCTGGAAGGCTGCATGGTCTACATCGCTAAGCGCTACGAGGAGATTGCGTAATGAGTTCGGAGCGCCTGAACGAATTGAGCGCCTTTGTACGGGAACGATTTCCGCTGGAGCACCTCAGTTACGACGAAATGGTCGGCAGCAAAGAGGTCCCGATCCATCGCATGAGTTGGGCCTATTACTTTGGCGGGCTGGTTCTGTTCTTCTTCCTCGTGCAACTTGGAACCGGCATCATGCTGCTCTTCTATTACCAGCCCACCGTAAGCGACGCGCACGCCTCGACGGAGTTCATCACCAAGAACGTTGGTGGGGGCGCGCTGATACGCAATCTGCACGCATGGGGATCGTCGGGCATGATCCTGTGCCTATTCGCGCATCTGATCACCACCTTCGCCATGAAGGCTTTCGAAAGGCCGCGCGAAGTGACGTGGATCACCGGCGTGGTCTTGTTCATGCTCACCTTCGGCTTTGGCTTCACCGGTTACCTGCTTCCGTGGCATCAGATTGCGGTAAACGCAACGAAAGTGGGCTTGCAGAGCATCGAGGAGGCGGGCCAGTACATGCCCGGATCCCTCTCGGAAATTCCGCGCCATATAAAAGAGCTGATTCAAGGCGAGGCCGCGGTAGGTCAAGCAACTCTTAGCCGGTTCTACGCGCTTCATGTCGTTATCCTTCCCCTTATGGTCTTTGCAACGCTGGGACTCCACGTGTTGCTGGTGCAATTGCACGGCATGAGCAAAGGCATTGACCGACCCACCGGCCGCACGGAGAAATTCTTCCCCTTCTTCCTGTTAAAGGACTTTTCGTTGTGGGGTCTCGTATTCCTCGCGGTCTTTGTCGTGGCGTTATGCCTGCCTTTCGAGTCGCTCTTCTCGTTTCCGCTGTTTCAACCGTTTGACCCATTGGGATCCACGCCAGATGGCATCAAGCCGGAATGGTACTTCTTCTTCCTGTATTACCCCTTGGAATTGCTTCCCTTCTGGGTCGTTATGTTGGCCATGACAGTCGCGGGCGCCGTCCTGTTCGCTACGCCATGGATCTTCCGGAGGACCAGTAGGAGAACCCTGTCGATTGTGGCGGTCGCAGCCACCATGTATCTCGTCATCATCACGGTGTTTGGAGACGCCATTTACACCTTCTTGAAGGGAGCGAATTAATGAACCTGTGTAGAGGGTTGTCGATTAGCATGGGCTTCTGTCTTATTGCGTCATGGGCGTGGGCATACCCCGAATTCCAGCAATATGTGCAGTCGCATTCGGGCCGCACCACCAACTGCGCCATGTGTCACAAGCACCCTGACGGACCCACAGGATTAAAGCCCGGGCAGATTGGCAGTCTCTCTGAAGAAGAGATGAATCAACTTAACCAAGCGAGGGCGGCATTTGAGCCTGGAAAGAACCCGCACAATCCCATTCTGAACGAGTTCGGTAACAAGATCATCGCGACGATAGGCAAAACGAAGTTCCTGGAATTGCGTCTGCACCCGCAGGACCTGCCTTCCGCATTGGGACAGGACAGCGACCTCGATCACGACGGAATCAGTGACGCGGACGAATACGTCGCAGGTACCCATCCCGTGGACGAAAGCAGCGGCATTCCGTTTCGGTTGTTTGTACACAACTTGAAGCGATACGCCTTTCACATCGTCATGATTGCCTTGGCCACAGGCGCCGGCGTGTACGGTCTGAATGCGTTGCTGAAGTGGTTCGATCTGGTGTTGCATCGAGGCAAGGCTGATGAACCTGAAGAAGCGCAACGCGCTTAGAGCATAAAGGATGCAAGAGGGATAGCAATGCACTCGCACGAACCTGGAAAAGCATACGTGGTACTTGCTCTGAACACGATTGCGTTCACGGTCTGTTTCGCATGCTGGATGATGAACGGCGTGCTCGTGACGTTTCTGGTAGAGAATCACATCTTCCAGTTTACGGAATCACAGATTGGATGGCTTCTTGGCATCCCCGTTTTGAGCGGCTCCCTGGTCCGGTTGCCCGTCGGAATTCTTACCGACAAGTTTGGCGGCAAGTATGTGTTCGCCCTGGTGATGCTCGTTTCGGCAGTCCCCATGTTTCTCCTGAGTTACGCAACAACCTACGCGCATTTCTTCTGGGCAAGTCTGGGGTTTGGCATTGCGGGAACGTCTTTTGCCGTTGGGATTGCCTATACGTCGGTATGGTTCAAGCGGGAGCATCAAGGCACGGCGCTGGGTATCTTCGGTGCAGGTAACGCGGGTGCGGCGCTCACGAGCATGGGGGCGCCGATTCTGCTTCGGTGGCTCACGGATAACGGGGAAAACGTGGAGGCCTGGCGGCAGATGCCGCGTATCTACGCCGTCGCATTGCTCGCAATGACGGTTCTCTTCGTGCTCTTTGCATCGCCGAAAAGGGTTGACGATTCGCACATTACAAGCTTCAGACAACGCCTTGCGCCCTTGCGTCATGCGCGCGTGTGGCGTTTTGGACTCTATTACTTCCTCGTATTCGGCGGATTTGTAGCGCTTGCCCAGTGGCTTATTCCGTATTACGTGAGCGTATACATGATGCCGTTGGCCATGGCGGGTCTGCTCGCGTCCATCTTCAGTCTTCCGTCCGGTGTCATCCGTGCGTTGGGCGGTTACCTTTCGGATCGCTACGGCGCTCGCCGGGTGATGTACTGGGTTTTGAGTTCGTGCCTTGTTTGTTGTGCGCTGCTCATTGTGCCGCGTATGGATATTCATTCTCCCGGGAAGGGGATCATCGCGAAGCGCGGGGGGACGGTGACCAGCGTAACGCCAAGCGAGATTGTAGTAGGCGATATTCACTACCCGCTGCGCGCAAACTCCGGCGATACGGATACCAAAGATACCAACATGCTTATCTTGCCTGCCCTAAGTACTTGGCAGGAGCCTGTTGTTGCCGCGGGAGATACCGTGAAGAAGAAGCAACTGTTGGCCTCGGGTATGACGCACATCTATTTTCAGGCCAATGTGTGGGTATTCACCGGTCTCGTATTCGTCGTCGGAATCATGATGGGCATTGGGAAGGCGGCGGTATATAAGCACATTCCCGATTACTTTCCAAAAGAAGTTGGCGTTGTTGGAGGGATCGTGGGTGTGCTTGGCGGGCTCGGCGGTTTCTTCTGTCCCATTCTCTTTGGGTACATGCTGGAATGGACTGGCTTGTGGATTACCTGCTGGTTCTTCTTCGCCGCACTGTCCGGGGTCTGCCTCTGGTGGATGCACGCCGTAATCCAACACATGATGAACAAAGAGGCGGAGCGCCATGCCCGCCGTATCGAACACGTCGCCACGGTCACAGAAAACGCATAGCAGCAGGGTGCAAAGGGGACAACGTCCATGGGCGCAATTACGAAATGGGAACCGGAAGACGCCTCGTTCTGGGAGTCCGAGGGCAAGCGGCATGCATTTCGCAACCTCTGGATCTCAATACCAAACCTCTTGATGGCCTTTGGTGTCTGGATCTACTGGAGCGTAATCATCAGCATCATACAAGGCGTCCACGATACGAACGCGGCCCTGTTCGACTTTAACAGTCCGGGCGGCGAGCCGCTGACAGGAACCGCCTACCAAGCTCTCCTCTACACGTTGCCCGCGGTAGCGGGATTGTCTGGCGCCACGCTACGAATTCCCAACTCATTCATGATTGCAATCTGTGGCGGCCGTAACGTCAAGTTCATGACCACGCTGCTTCTGATGCTTCCTGCCCTGGGCACTGGATTTGCCCTCAAGAATCCCGAAACGCCGTTCTTCACCTTCGTTGTACTGGCAGCCCTTTGCGGGATTGGCGGCGGCGCGTTTGCATCATCGATGTCAAACATCAATTTCTTCTTTCCGAAGCGCGTGCAGGGGCTATCGCTGGGACTCAACGCAGGCTTGGGCAATCTGGGAGTCTCCGTGTTTCAATTGGTCATCCCGTGGATTGTCACGTTCGGTCTATTTGGCGGCGAACCGTTCATCCTTAAAGGCTCGCCCGTATGGTTGCACAACGCGGGCTTCGTATGGGTGCCGATATTGGCTTTCCTTCTTCTGCTCGCCTACTTCCTGATGGACAACCTGCCTCTGCACTTCTCGGGATCGACCCTGTCCGCGGTTGGGAAGTTTCTTTGGCTGGAACTACTTGGTTACGGCGGCGTCGCAGTCTCCATTTGGCTATTGCTTCAATCGAAGGCATGGGGTCTTAGCGGACTAACGGAATTGGGCGCTACGTTGGTGAATGTCGTCGTGGCGATTGCCGTGACCATGGCGCTGATGCGATTCGCAACGCCCAAACCTACGAGAGAGAACCTGAAAAGGCAGTTCGCGATCTTTGGCAACAAGCACAACTGGATCATGACCTACCTCTACGTCATGACCTTCGGAAGTTTCATCGGTTATTCCAGCGCGTTTCCAAAGCTGCTCAAAGACGTCTTCGGCTACATTCGCGTCGACGAACACGGGATGAAGCTCGCCGAGGCCGTGGTGAATCCCAATGCGCCAGACTTTCTCAAATACGCCTTTCTTGGCGCGGCGATGGGCGCGGCGATTCGACCTGTTGGGGGCTGGATATCCGATAAGCTCGGAGGAGCGCGCGTAACGCAGTGGGACACAGTCATTATGATTTTTGCGGCGCTGGCTAGTGGCCGGATTATCAAGCTTGCCAGTGTCTCGCCAAAACCTGAAACGTATTTCATCCCGTTTCTTCTGCTCTTTGTCCTTCTGTTCGCCACCACCGGTATCGGAAACGGTTCAACGTTCCGCATGATTGCCATCATCTTTTCAAAGGACCAGGCAGGTCCCGTACTCGGCTGGACCTCGGCAGTGGCGGCATACGGCGCCTTTCTGATTCCCACGGTGTTCGCCATGCAAATCAAGGCGGGGACTACCGAGTACGCCATGTACGGGTTCGCCGCATACTACGTGACTTGCCTTGCACTGAACTGGTGGTACTACGCCAGAGCAGGAGCCGAGATCAAATGCTGAATAACAATACCCCCCAGCCCGTGGCAGCTTGTGGCGAGTCTTCTGCGATGAGCAGGCAAGACCAGATCATTCACCACATCTACATATCTCCGGGACACAATTATCGTGGCCATCACGGACGAGAGCCCGATGCCTTCCCTCTGACAGAACTGGAAACGGCGCACTGTGTGGCCGGCAAGGGCATCGAAGGGGATCGCTATTTCGGTTACAAAGAGAACTTCAAAGGCCAAATTACATTCTTTGACTGGGACGTGTTTTGCGACTTGTGTCAGGCGCTTAATATTCACGACAAGCCGCCCGCCGTGTTGCGGCGCAACGTGGTGGTCCAAGGACTCGACCTTAATGCGCTCGTCGGGAAAAGGTTCGACATTCAAGGGGTCATTTTTGAAGGCACCGAAGAATGCAAACCCTGCTACTGGATGAATCGCGCGTTCGGGCCGGGCGCCGAAGACGCGATGCAGGGCAGAGGCGGCTTGCGCGCCCGGATAATCACCAGCGGCTCAATTCAGCGCCAGCCGGACAAGCAATGCTCCGTTAACGCATAGCCAACAAATTCGGGAGTGCATATGCACATCAATCGTTGATTTACATAAGTCTCCGAGCCGCCAGACCTAAAGGGAGATCTTCCCCATGGGCTGGAGGCCGGTTAGGGTGCTGCGGGAAACGGCTACGCCTCCCGTCTTTTGGAAAGGAGACTGAGATGATAAGGCTTCAGCACGCCTGGGAAATCCTGGCGCGCGAAATCACCCCTCTTGAGACACACCACGTGCCGTTGGCTCGTGCGCAGGCTGCATACTTGGGCGAGTCCGTTTTGGCCAGTGAGGACATCCCGAGATTCGATTGCGCCGCCATGGATGGTTATGCGTTGCGCCACGCTGACGTAACCGGGACGGACACTCGCCTGATTGTCGCTGGCGAGATCTTTGCAGGGTCGAAGGAGATGCCTCACACGCATCCCGGACATTGTCACCGAATCTTCACCGGTGCCAATCTCCCACTCGATGCGGACACAGTAGTGCCTGTCGAGCAGACATCGACTCGCTCATTCTCCGATGGGGCGGGCTGCGCCGAGGTTTGCATCCTTGAGTTACCAGAGAAAGGTGCGTACATCTATCGAAGGGGAGGAAACGCTCGCTCGGGAAGCACATTGCTTGCAAAGGGCTCGCGGGTTGGCTCGCGTCAGATTGGGCTAATCGCCACGACGGGGAGAGCCACTGTCTGCGTGTATCGTCGCCCGCGGATACGTATCCTGAACACCGGCGCGGAACTGACCGATGTGAATGCACCTGCCGATTCACATCAAATATACAATTCCACCGGGCCTATGCTTGCGGCAGCCCTCGCCGAATCTGGTTTCCACGAGGTGGCATGCGAAACCGTGCCGGATAATGTGGACGCAACGATTGAGTCAATTGCCGCGGCTTGCGCGGTGTCCGATGTGGTGATAGTGACCGGCGGCATTTCCGCCGGACTCTACGACTACGTGCCGAAGGCCATACAGGGGCTCGGCGGCGAAATTATCTATCACGGTATTGCCATGAAGCCGGGAAAACCGCAACTGTTTGCCCGAAGTCCATACGGTATTCCCATTTTTGGGCTGCCCGGAAATCCGCTCAGCAGCGTCGTCGGCTTCTATGAATTGGTGCTGCCCGCGATTCGCCGTCTATCTGGATGCCCGATCGAAACGTGCCGTCCTGAGTTGGTCCTCCCGTTGACAAACGAAATGAGGAACGATAGTGAACGATTGATGGTCGTTCCGGCCCAGATCGCACACAAACCCAACGGCAGTTATGTGAGCCCCCGGCCTCCTACCGGTTCCGCGGACCTCGTGACAAGTGCAACGGTCGATGGCGCAATCCTTCTGGATCCCAATCTGGGTCAAGTACAGGCGGGCACACCCGTAGCCTTCCGTCCTTGGGGAGGTCTCTTCTCATGATTTATAGAGGTATTTCGCTGAGGATATCCGTGACTGAGGCGTGTCAACTGCGGTGCGTCTATTGCAGGGCAGAGACGAACGCGCAATCGCATCCTTCGAATCGGCCCCGGCTTGGAAACGCAGAGCTCTTGTCTTTGGTTCGCCTACTTCACGAAACAGTTGGGATTGCCAAGTTGCGATTCACCGGCGGCGAGCCTCTGCTTCGCCGCGATCTGCCGGCACTAATAGCCGGATGTCTCGAACTTGGAATCTCTGATCTCTCGCTTACCACAAACGGACAACGGCTCGCTGAGCAAGCTCCGATCTTGCGCAAGAGTGGGCTCGACCGAATCAACGTAAGCCTGGATTCGCTACACCCCGCAACATTCGCGCAGGTTACGCGTGGTGGGGACTTGTGCGCGACTCTTGCCGGAATCGATGCCGTGCTTGTCCAAGGGATGAGTCCAGTAAAGCTAAACATGGTCGTTCTTCGCGGAGTTAACGACGACGAAATCGTCAATATGCTTGAATTCGGCTTTAGGACGAGATGCCAAGTCCGTTTTCTGGAGCTCATGCCCATTGGCGTAGCCGCAGCCACATTCAGTCAACGCTTTCTGTCGTCGAGTGAGGTTCTGGACCGGTTGGCAACAGACTACGAATTCGAAGAAATACCCGGTGTAGCAGGCGATACCAGCAGGAACTTCTGGGTGGAAGACAGTCGGGGGCGCAGAACCATGTGTGGTTTCATCTCCCCCACAAGTCAGCCGTTCTGCGATGGATGCAACCGTTTGCGTTTGACTCACGACGGCCGGCTCCTCGGCTGTCTGGCCCATCCCGAGAGCCTTGACCTTCTGCCGGCGCTAAGCGCGGCAGCCAAGGGTGACTGCGGTCTCTTGGCGGATGCAGTGGCAGATGCTCTCGCAATGAAGATGCTGCCTCGGGAGCTGTCCAGGCAGCGAGATATGGCGAGAATAGGAGGTTAGTCAATGCCGCACATCGCCAACGCGCGTTCCGCGCAATTTAAGTGCGGCTTGCGATTCGATCGACGCGAGATCTCCGGTGCTTTTGGTGATCTGGGTACCGATCTGCCACTGCTTGCCGGAGTTATTCTGGCCAGCGGCATGGACAGTGGATGGACCTTCGTGCTCTTTGGACTAATGCAAATCGCAGCGGGAGTTATTTATGGCATTCCGATGCCCGTTCAACCCCTCAAAGCCGTGGCTGCGTTAGTCATCGCGCACCAGCTCGATCCGTCGGTGATTTCTGGAGGTGCCTTTTCCATTGCGGTGATCATGCTCGTGCTGACTCTCGCTGGGGCAATCGATGGGCTTGCCAGGCTGATTCCCAGGAGCGTCATTCGCGGTGTTCAGTTCGGCTTGGGCTTAAGTCTTGGATGGCTGGCACTGAGCAAATACCTTCCTTCCCATGGCATCTCAGGGTGGTTGCTTTCGGTGACGTGCCTGACCATCCTTCTTGTATTCAAGCGAGAAAAGCGTTTCCCGGGCGCGATTATGGTGTTGCTCATCGGCGTAACCTACGCTCTCTCCACAGGAGCGGATCCCGGTACTCTCAGTCCCTTCTCAATGCATTTTCAAGCGCCGGCTGTACCGGCTCCGCAGGACCTCTGGTTAGGTCTGATTCTATTAGCGCTACCTCAAGTGCCCCTCTCAATCGGCAACTCAATGCTCGCCACCCGGCAGCTTGCCGACGACTGGTTTCCCGAGCGCCGTGTCACACTGAGGAAGATTGGAGTCACATACTCCATGTTCAATTTCATTGCTGCGCTTTGTGGAGGAATTCCGGTCTGTCATGGTTCGGGTGGCATGGCGGGCCAATACGCATTCGGTGGCCGCACAGGCGGCACGGTCGTCATTAACGGTCTCTTCTATCTGGGAATCGGGGTCGCTTGCTTCTTCGGCTTCAATGACATTGTGGCTCTCTTCCCTTTGCCCGTTCTGGGAGCAATCCTCCTGATTGAGTCCATCACTCTAATGACTTGCGTAAGAGATACACTGCAACCACGATTCGATGGAGCGATTGCCTTGAGCGTCGGTCTGATCGCGTTCTGGCTACCTAACGGCTTCCTCATTGGCATGATGGTCGGCGCTTTGGCAGAAGCTCTGCGTCGATTTCCTTTTAGCGGCACTATTCTTCAGTCGGAGCCAACCAAACAATGACAAATCCTTTCTATTCCCACCTGGATGATCACGGCCGTGTCCGGATGGTAGATGTCGGCGATAAACCGCTGACTCGCCGCACCGCGAAGGCTGAGGCACGAGTTCGACTCAATCCCCAAGTGGCGGCACAAGTAGCCAACACCGGTGCAATCGCGAAAGGAAATGTGCTGGAGACGGCGCGTATCGCTGGAATCATGGCGGCAAAACGTACCGCCGAGATTATCCCCATGTGTCACTCGCTCATGCTGGATACCGTGAATATCGATATCTGCTTCGAGCAACAAGAATTGGTCATTGTGGCTGAAGCCCGTTGCACTGGGCCGACGGGGGTCGAAATGGAGGCGATGACGGCGGTCACGGTTGCGGCTCTAACTGTATATGACATGTGCAAATCTGCCGACAAGAACATCGTCATTACGTGCGTTCGCCTGCTGGCAAAGTCTGGCGGGAAATCCGGAGATTGGACAGCACCCCATCTGACGGTGCGGGAGGACTGAATATCATGGGACGACTTGAAGCTATCTGCATCAGTGAACGAAGAGGTATACAGAAACGCGCTCTACGCTATGGTGAACTGATTGTTAACCAGGGACTGGAGGGAGACGCTCATTCCGGGCCCTGGCACCGCCAATTGAGTCTGCTGGATTATTCGGACATCGAGTGGATGCGCTCTAAGGGTCTGCAGAATCTCGAGCCCGGCGCTTTCGGCGAAAACTTGGTGATCGCAGGTATTAATTTGGCATCGCTTGGCTTGGGAAGCCGTATTCGCGTCGGCGCCACCGCGGAGTTGACTGTGACCCAACGCGGAAAGGTCTGTCACAATCGCTGCGAGATCTTCTACAAGGCAGGCGACTGCATTATGCCAACCCGCGGCGTCTTCGTCCGCATTCGAACGGGGGGAAGTGTTGTCGTGGGCGACCCCGTAGACGTGCTTGAAACCATTTCTCCCCAGTTGTTTCAGGTCGTAGTACTAACGGTGAGCGACAAGGGGTCACGGGGCGAACGCATCGACACCGCCGGCCCGGCCGTCGCTCAGCAATTACGCGATCAACTGCCGTCTCACATCTACACAAATGAGATCGTGTCTGACGACCAGGAACAAATCGAAGATCGCCTCAAGCACTATGCCAGTGGTCACGGTATCGACCTTGTTGTGGCAGTCGGAGGTACAGGATTCTCACCGCGCGACGTGACCCCGGAGGCCGTTTGCGCGGTCGTAGAACGCTTGACCCCCGGACTCGATGAGGCCATGCGTCGCGCATCTTTCGAGCGAACGCATCATGCCATGCTCAGTCGAGCAACCTCCGGAATACTTGGGCAGACTTTGATACTCTCATTACCAGGTTCGGAACGGTCGGCGATTGAGAATCTAAACGCGATTTTGCCTGCACTGCCTCACGGTCTGCAGAAACTGCGGGGCGACACCACTGACTGCGGACCGCGACTGACCAACGTGACCGCCGATCCGACTCCCGTAGCCGCGCTATGAACTTGCCGCACCACTGGCCCGTGGTCGGTATCTGTGGCTGCAGCGGCTCGGGAAAGACGACACTAATCGAACAGCTTGTGCCCCGGCTGCTGCGCGATGGCCTTGCTGTTGCAGTCATAAAGCACAATACGCATCCGTTCGACGTCGACCACACGCGCAAGGACAATGCCAGGTTCTTCAAGGCAGGCGCTACGGTGTTTTCGCACGAAATCGACCAGCGCTCTATCCGTCTCGCATCCAGGGACGACCTCGCGTTGTTCCACGCCTGCGAATCAATGCTGCGCGAGCACGATCTGGTAATTGTGGAAGAACTTTCGGCCAGTGTATTACCTGCAAAACTTCGGCTCCGGTCTGCCAAGGAGAATCATCCGCCTCTCCATTCTCAGGCTCCACGTGCTGAACTCGGGTGGAATGAAGACCGCGTCAGCGTGGCCCATGCGCTCATCTCCAAGTTGATCAGAGAGTCCATGAAAGCCGTGCCGCTGCACGCAGGCATTCTTCTCGGAGGACGTTCTACCCGCATGGGACGCCCCAAGCACCTCATGCGATTGGATGACAAGACGTGGCTGGAACGGCAAGTCGCGATCCTCGCATCCGAAGTGAACTCAGTTTGTTTACTGGGTGAAGGCGAGCTTCCCGGCGCATTATCGGGACACGTTCAGTTGCCTGATGCGCCTGGTAAGCGCGGGCCGATTGCCGGTATAACCTCCGCCATGCGATGGGATCCCCGCGCTGATTGGCTCTTCCTGGCATGCGACATGCCGTTGGTCACTTGCGAGGCCGTGCGATGGCTGCTCGAGCAACGTATTCCGGGGCGTTGGGCAGTTATGCCGCAACGGCGTGAGTCAGGCCAGATCGAGCCGCTCTTCGCATGGTATGACCATCGGTTGATGGCCGCGATCGAATCAGTGGACCGCCCCATTTCTCTTGCAGCACACACGAAGACAGCCCTTGTAGCAGTTCCAGAGGAGTACGACCTGCAATGGGTGAACTTGAATACGCCTGACTCGCTTTACGAGTTCGATCTCTGTTGCCGCGACGCTAAGATCAAGCAGCCGGATTGAGTACTGCGTGTGAACCCCATGTTGTCATGAATAGACCCGAATAGAGCCCGTAACTCGGTATCCGCAAGACGAGCAGCTCCGGGAACGCCGACTCTCATGCTCTGCACCAAGAGAGGAGTGGCGAAAAGCATGGCACACGGCATCGTGATGTGCAGTGACGTGAGATGCACAACGGCAGCCTTTGGGCCATAGACGGCTTCCGTTCAGAATTGGCCGCACCGCATCAAGAATGCCTTGGAGCGCGGTGTTTTCCTTCCTGATCAAGGCCAGACGAGACAGCCGCCTTCACCGCCCGACGCGCTGCAATCACGCGTATGAAAAACTCGTCTTATCCTGTCTTTAATACTGCCAAGTGGTGTTTTCATGCGCCTTAATGCTAGCGTTTGCTACTAAGAATCGGCTCAGGAAAACAAGGAACTGACATGAGCAACAAAGCAGTGGCAGAAGAGGGAAGTTTACTCTATTTGACCGGAGTCTGTTTGGTCGCGACGTTGGGAGGGCTCCTGTTCGGCTACGATACGGCGGTTATCTCCGGAGCGATAGGATTCCTGCAGACGCGGTTCACGCTTGGTCCTACGGAAGTTGGGTGGACGGCATCAAGTGCGCTGGTCGGATGCATCTTGGGCGTGATGGTGGCGGGGGAAGTAAGTGACCGATTTGGGCGACGCCGCGCGTTGATTCTGGCCGCGATCTTGTTCTTGGTGTCCGCCATAGGCACGGCGTTACCACGAAACCTGACGGAGTTCATTATCTTCCGGATCGTGGGAGGGGTGGGTGTTGGCATCGCTTCGATGGCTTCCCCCATGTATATCGCCGAGATCTCCCCTTCCCATCTGCGTGGACGGATGGTGTCGATTAACCAAATGGCCATCGTGTCAGGAATGCTGGCGGTTTATTTCGTCAATTTCTACATCGCGCGACAAGGAGACGAGGCGTGGAACGTACAAGCTGGTTGGCGCTGGATGTTTGGTTCAGAGGCATTGCCTTCACTGGTATTGCTGATATTGTTGTTCTTCGTGCCTGAGTCTCCGCGTTGGCTCTGCAAGCGGGGCCGCCGCAATGCGGCTCAGGTGATACTGCAGCGTGTCGGAGGATCGACACACGCCGAGGCAGAGCTGAAAGAAATCGAGACTGCCGTGGAACGCAAGAGTGAATCCATCACCCAATTATTTGAGCCGGGCATACGATTTGTATTGGTCATAGGTGTCACACTCGCGGTTTTGCAGCAAGTTACGGGGATCAACGTCTTCTTGTACTACGCCCCCGAGATCTTCAAGAAGTTTGGAGAAGGCTCAGACGCCGCACTATTGCAGACAGTGGTAGTGGGCGCGGCCAACATGCTATTCACGCTGGTAGCGATAGGCACCGTGGACAAGCTGGGCCGCAAGCCTCTGATGATGATTGGCGCCACGGGCATGGGCATCTCTCTCTTTGCGATCGGCTTTGGTGCATACATGCAGCGCATAGAATCATGGGCATTGATCTTCATTCTAGGTTACATAGCTTCTTTTGCATTGTCCCTGGGGCCGGTAGTGTGGGTCGTGCTCTCGGAAATCTTCCCGACTCGAATCCGGGGACGCGCCATGTCCATTGCCACAATGTTCCTGTGGACCTCCAATTTTATCGTTTCACAGACGTTCCCCATGATGTCGGAAAACCCGTATCTCCTGGACAAGTTCCATGGGGGCTTCCCATTCTGGGTCTACGGAACACTTTGCGTCGTCACGTTGCTGTTTGTCCTCGTGTATGTCCCGGAAACCAAGGGCAAATCCCTCGAGGAGATTGAGAGGATGTGGGTTAAGTAACGGTCTCGCACCATGGAAGTATGGAAAAGGTTACAGAAATGACTCCCGTTCTCCTGCACGGGGGATTCTCAAGAAGAGCGCTGGCAATAGTAGCGCTTGGTCTGGTGATAGTATCGATATCTTCCGCGTTGGAGACCGGAGCATCTATCGGAAAACCATATGAAGTAGACTTCCGGTTTCAGCCGCCCGAGTGGTAGACCTCAATCTGTCTGGTTGATGATTGGCAGAAGACGCTCGTAGACAAATCGGGTGCATTGCTCTACGACTATCCTGGACCCTTTGGCGATTTCGGTACGAGGGTAGAAGTGGGTTTCGCCGATGGCGATACGGAATGGGTATGGCAGACTCTTGAGGACGCACGGATTCCAATCCTGACGACGTTTATGCGTAATGAGTCACTCGCTCTTGAACTGTGCGCTTTTGCGGTAGCCGGCAATGCTGCCCAATCACTCGCGGCACCAACCCCAGAATCGGTGAAGACGAGCTTGGCGCGCGGATTCGAGGTGGCTGGCGACCATCGTCCCCGTAGCGCGTGGGCCCAGCCGAATTCCGATGCTGAGCCTGCATTTAAAGATGTCTATATGCGAATGAACCATCCGCTTCGCTACCGTTTTGCGGCTCAACCGGATAGAACATTCTGGGTTGTATTCGGTTTTTGCGAAGGTGCATTGACTGAAGAAGGCCAGCGCGTACTTGATCTCAAGATTGAAGGTCGAACGATTGAGACGGTTGACACCGTTAAGAAAGTTGGAAAGAACAGTCCTTTCGTCGTCTGTACGGAGGCCACGGAAGCCAATAGGGATGGCTTTATCGACGTCGAAGTGGCTGCAGCGCCTTCCGCCAAGGAAATTAATCCTATCCTCAACGCCTTGTGGGTGTTCGAGAAGAAGCCTGATGAAGCTTCCGTTATCGCTGGAGCGGTTACGCGCGATGCCTATGCATATCTACCCTGTGGCGATGCCTTGTCCATGCCGTCGCGTCCGCCGCGAGTTGGCTTAATGCGTGTAACGGTCAATAACCGAGGAAAAGTAGTCGCCGACAGCAAGGCAAGGATTACGATACGGTCTGCCTCGACTATCGCATTTGACGAATTAACGGGCACTGTCTTTTTGGGCCAGGCCCGGCATGACGACCGCACTCAATGGTGTCGCCACCCCTTTCGGCCCCTTAACTTTCCGACTAACGATATCTGAAGACGGCCAACTGGCGACATTGTATCTGCAACCACTTTCCGATGATTCATGCTCAAAGATCGCCGTACACCTGAACCAATGGTCAGGCGAAACCAAAGATGAAGTGCTGGAATTGACTCCAAATCGAGAGAACAACCTGACCATTCCGATGGGAATGCGTTCGCACAAATAGGCCAGCCAAGAGACGACGGTGGCGGAGCCCGCAGTGTTGTTTTCGGGCGCTTCGGCGGTGGAGTCTGACGTACGTGTCAGGACCATGTGTCAATATCGTTGCTTCAACGTTACGCTCTCGTGCGGCACTTCAAGCAGAGAATTTGGCGCTCTCACCGGGGCATTTGTGCGGGCCGATGATTCCCCGATGCAGGGACTAACTACAACCCACGCATGGAATTTGAGGAGGCGTCGGATTCCCGCTTTGGGGCTGCTTTCCCCAGGAGTCAACCGGCAGTTCCAGCCTGCCGTTGAAGCGCGTCCAGGAAAGGGAGGAGGCAGTCGGTGGGGTTTTGGGGGATGACAGTCTACTTTTTGTTGATACTCGGCGTCCGGAACTATCCAAAGTCTTGATCATGCTTCCCTCCCTACGTTGGCGAGACCAATCCGCATATTGCTGCTTCGCTTAATTGCATTGGGGTTTGCCGTGCAAAGCGTGCCTGAACCCTCCTGTTGGCACGGACCATGCTCCCACATATTCTATGTTGCGAATCAAGACCTTAGGTTGACATAGTATGAGCAAAGTCAGACTTCAGCGAGGTACTGAGGGTAGCACAGAAGGAAGAGGATCGCTGAGGTGCAGGGTTCAAGTTCGGGGGATTCCGAGCATGACGGATGACAACAGCACTATACCCGGGCGGAAACAATCAGAAGAACTGAGAGACAAGCAGGCCAATCATTCAGCCCCGGCCCGGGTGGTTGAATTTGGCAATAGTCCGAGCCCCTCCAATATTTCGGATGATGCAACTGTCCGTGACACAATTCTTGGAGCACGGATCGGCACATACCAAGTTGAGACCATCCTCGGTCAAGGAGGATTTGGCTCTGTCTACAAAGCTGTCGACACCATGCTTTGCCGCCCTGTCGCCCTCAAGGTTCTTCGCAACCAGCTCGATACCAAGCATCGGCAACTGTTTGAGCGCGAGGCGCGCGCTATCGCAAGCCTGCGTCACCCCAACATCGTCCAGATTCACCAATGGGGCGAATACCTCCAACACAGTTTCTTCGTACTTGAATATCTCCCTCTGAGTGTTGCGGACCTAATCAAGGGGCACCGCGAAGGAATTGATTGGATGAGTGCCCTTCCTCTCGCCATTCAGTGCGCGGATGCATTGAGTTATGCACATGATCAAGGAATTATCCATCGTGACATTAAGCCTCCCAACTTGCTGTTGGAGACCGAATCAGGTCCTATCAAACTCGCAGACTTTGGTCTAAGCCGATACAGCGATTCCATTGACACCACCATCGCGGGTACTGTCAGCGGGTCGCCTCCCTACATGTCGCCCGAGCAGGCCACGGCCCAGCCCGTTGACAATCGTTCTGACATCTTCTCCTTAGGTGTCACGCTTTACGAAATGCTAACAGGACAGCGCCCCTTCGAAGGGAGTACCGCTGGCGAGATTATCCGGAATATAGTCGAGAATAACGCCGTGCCTATCCGTGATCGTCGCGCCGACCTGCCTGCCGGAATCATTCATGCTGTTGAGAAGGCCCTTGCACACAAGCGAACAGATCGCTATCAGTCCGCTGCCGAGTTTGCCCAGGATCTTAACGAGGTTTTGCCTGAATCGTCGCGACTCCAAATTACGCACGTGACCCCGCCTGCTTTGCGAGGTAACTCGGGACTTGTGCGGCCGAAGCGCTGGCACTTGATTGTATCTTTCGCTGTTCTGCTCATTGCTGTCGGCGGCTTATGGTCAATGGTGACGGGGGGAAACAAGCCCAGTGTGGCCCTTGCACATGCCGATATGCTTCTTGAGTCCGGTGACGCCAAAGCCGCAGAGGCAGCTTTCATTACCGCGATGGGGCAGTCGCCTTCAGATGAGGCTGACTATGGTCTGGGCTACTCTTACTTGCGCCAAGGACTATTCGAAGATGCTGCGAGAGCATTTGGCAGTGTTGACAAGGTCGCCCTGCGTACGGAGGGGCTCTCGGCAGTTGCCTGTGAGCAATTGGATGCAGAGCAGGCGCGTGCCTCACTTGCCGATGCTCTCCAAACAGCGAAGACCCCCTACCTGCAAACCTTGGTAGGCGCACTTGACATCAGCGCGTCGCAGTACGAACAGGCCGCCGATGTGCTGCAACGTGCCCAGACCGGTCCTTTCATTTACAAATGGCAGGAGGCCGAGTGCTTGCTGGCGCTTGGTCAGGCCTACTTCCATCTCAAGAAGTTCGATGAGTGCGCTCGTGCTTTCGAGAACCTCCGCAGTGTGTCCCCTAATCACGCAGAGGTTGCAGACGGCTATCTCCGCATTGTGAACAATGCCGCGGACGATGTGCGACGTCAGCAGGTGCTCAAACGGGCCGCAAGCATTCGGCAACTTATCGATAGCGGTGTTGCGTCTCCGAGTGTCGACGATCCCTGGAAGAGCCGTCCACTTACCTGCATCATTCTACCTGCCGAAGCTTCGGGCAGTATCGTCGTTGCAGAGCGCGGGCTGATCGATATTCTTCCGATGCTGGTGGGCGATTCGCTGTCCGAGAGTACTCCCATGACGCTCGTGGATCGCGAGCTGATTCAAGATGTTCTATCGGAGCAGGAAATCTCTTCATTACTCGGCTCACAGACCGCACAGCTTCGACTCGGACAAGTTCTTGGCGCTCGCCTTCTCATTCAGGTCAGGGTCATTTCCATCGAAGGCCAGGAAAGTCTGCGACCATACATCGTCGATACGGAGAGTACGAGGCAAGTCAGTGCCAGTATGGTTCCCGTCAGACCGCAGGTCGGTATCCAGGAAACGGCCAAGGCTGTGGCCGATGAGATATGGTCCGCTGTTCGAAAGGCATACCCCCTGCAAGGTCGCTTGTACGCGAAGGACGGCAGGGCAGAGATAGATATCGGCGCAGGAGTGGGAGTGGTTCCCGGAACTCGATTTGAGATTCTCATGTCACCAGGGCAGCCTTCTTTGAAGGATCGCCTCGCTATCGTCGAGGACTCTATTGCGCAGTCTTCGGCGACGGTGCGCCTCGAAAACCTGACGCCCGACAGTATTCCTCCCGAGGGATGGTACGTGCGCAGTGCTTGGATAGAAGGGCAGGGGGGACAATGAATCATGTGAGGTTGGCAGCGCTCGGCGCATGTATATTGACCTTCGC
Organism: Candidatus Hydrogenedentota bacterium; assembly: GCA_019695095.1. NCBI lineage: Bacteria > Pseudomonadati > Candidatus Hydrogenedentota > Candidatus Hydrogenedentota bacterium. Next base: position 6,935 of record JAIBAQ010000087.1, on the reverse strand, counting down.
CATCGGGTGTGCCACGACCGGCGGCGATAGAGCACAGTATCAAAAGGACGGCGTCCAATATGGTGTGACAAAGGGGGCATTTCGAGGAAGGTGGTGGAATTACTACGAGCGGGGTCGTTCTTTTCAAGATGGCGGCTTTTTCAGGGAGGCGGAACAGGATCTCCAGACTGCAGTGCGTCAGCGCGGGCGCGATCAGTTGTGGGCCCGCACCTATGGTCTCCATTTCGTGCCGGAGTATTTCCCGCACCGTGAACTGGGAGTAACCTACTACTATCAAAAACGATTTGAGGAGGCCGCCTCGGAACTTGAGGTGAGCCTGGGATATCGCTATTCCGCTCGCGCGGCCTATTTCCTCAATCTTTCCCGCCGAGAACTCGTCCAAGCGAGGTCTGGACCGCACGCCCCTCCAACGATCACGTTTACCAAATCGCCACAGGGGGATGCGCTTGGCGTTTCAGAGACGGAGATATCCGGTGTCGCCGCGAGCGAGAACTACATTGCACGCCTGTGGGTGGGCGACCATGAGGTAGAGGTTCCCGTTACTTCACGCGAGTTTCTGTTCTCTCAACGTGTAACGTTGACACCCGGTATTAATGACCTTACCGTTATCGCCGAAGACCTCGCCGGTATGCGCGCTACGCAATCCCTGAAGCTGCAAGTTGACCTCGACGGCCCTGCCGTCAGTTTCGACACGCCAATCGTAGTTCCAGGCACTGTACATGGGGTTGTCTTTGACCCGGACGGGGTGGCATCGCTTAAGGTTGCGGGGAATGACGCAACACTTACCCTCGGTGGCAACGGATCTGTTGCTTTCGTGATCGACGTCACGGGTCCCGATAGCGCAGGACAAGCACTCACGTATGAAGCCAAGGACAACCTCGGTAACACAACAAAAGGCGTGGTCCCCGGCGATGCACTGCGCCTGACTTTCAATTTGATGGGATCTGTCCAGCCTCACTGGCGCCCTGAAGACTCTCGAAATACTGCGCCGCCGATTCTGTTGCGTCTTGCCTCGGGTGATCCTTCTGCAGAGTCTCCTCCCCCCCTGCGCATCGACTTCCAGAACCTTCGCAACGGCCAGCAGTATCAGCGCGATGAGATCGTTGCTTCGGTACGCATTGAGGGAACTGGACCAGTCGCTGATGGGTCTATCAACAGCTACTCGCTCACGCTAATCCCCGACCGTGCCATCCAGTACGTCAGCCGTCGCGTTTCGCTAAGCGAAGGGACAAACACGTTTACAGCCTCCGCACGTGATTCTCATGGCAACTCCGGCAGCGCTACTGTCACCGTCGAAAGGAAACCCACTATCCTGGAGGCTCCCGAGAACCGTCTCACCGTGACCTCTCTGGGATTGGTCTGGGCTGGTAATGCTCCCAAGCTCGAAGGCGAGCGCGAATTTCTGTATGACCGCCTCAACCAGAGTATGGCCGAACAAAATCGATTCAACTTTGCCGACCGAAGCTTGATGCCGCAGATTCTGGATGAGCAGCAGCTTAGCGCTGTACTTGGCTCACGCGAAGGACGCCTTACCCTCACCCAAGTGACTCCTGCTGAAGCAGTCGTAATTGGCCGAGCTCGCCGAGACCCAACTTCGTTGGAAGTCGTCATGGAGGCATTCAGCACAGAAACCGGCCTTTCGATTGCCCGCGCGGACGTCGCGGGACGTGCCGATACCGTGGAAGAACTTCAACAGTTGATTGACGATCTCGCCCTCCGTGTTGTACAGGAGTTTCCCCGAGCGCAGGGGGAGGTCGAAGATATCCGGGGCAGACTCTCGGACGCTTCATACTCTTCAGTAAGTCCCGTGATCGCAATCGTTGGATTTTCCGCCGCCAATTCTGAATTGACCGAAGCCCAGGCCGAAGTGATTCAAGACGAATTCGAGCGGTCATTGCGCAACTCAAATACGCTGAAGTTTGTCAATCGTGAAGTGATGGCCAACCTGCTTACAGAGCAACAACTCAGTGAGGCTCTCGGATCGCGTGACGCTTTGCTTGCTACGGGCAAGACCCTGGCGGCCGATGTGCTCATTCGCGGGCAACTATTTTTGCGCGCGAAGGAGCTTCTGGTTTCTGCCGAATTGATAGACACTGCCACATCGGAGACTATCAAGCGGAGCGAGGCCAACGCTCCTTTTGCCTCCGAAGACGACCTGAGGCGCGTGGGCGCAAGACTCGCCGTCGAAGTACAGAGTGCCCTTGCAGGTTTCGAACCCAAACGCCAGGTAAGTGCTATCCCTGAGTCATTTGTTTCGACCTTAGGCCGTCTCAGCCTCGTGCGCGAGTCAACAAAGTGCCTGGTCTACCGTTACGGCCCCGACATCCTGGATCCCGCTACAAAGGAGGTTCTCGGCCGTGAAATCACGCTATTGGGAGAGGGCTTGGTACGTTCCCTGAACGACACCTCAAGCATTGCAGACGTTGTGATAAGTAAACCAAGCGCAGCGCCGCAACCTATCACGCCGGGGGACTATGTCATCACCAAGTAAACGCGCCTGCCGCGCACTGTTCATATTATGGGCTGCAGCGTCTACACTTGTGCATGCCCAGGAATTGGAATTCAGCGTCTCGCCAAGTCCCGTGGGTTCTGGTGCGCGCGCTGCCGGCATGGGGGATGCCTTCGTTGCCGTGGCTGACGACGCGACCGCTGCGTCATGGAATCCTGCAGGCCTCGTTCAATTGGAACGGCCTGAAGTTTCCGTTGTTGGATCCTACAACGGAATCATCGAGGAGTTCGGCGCAAGCTGGCATGACGAGATCGATTCATGGCATCGCGAAAAGAGCATAGACGTCAACTTCCTGAGTATTACCTACCCACTGCCAGTCTTGGTCTTGGGACGGAATATGTCCGTTGGTCTCTACTATCAGCAGAAGTATGATTTCTCTCGCCAATTCAAACTGAAGTACAACTCGGGGCAGACACGGAATGACGGCAATGTCCTGAGTCAGTATGACCGTACGGAATTCACGCAGGATGGCAGCCTTAGCACCATCACTCCGGCGTTTGCAATTGAACTGACCAAGCGTCTTTCACTTGGCGTGGCTGCCAACTTCTGGCGAAGCACGCCGATTTCGGATAACAGTTGGACGCAAACCATCGAGGGCCGCTCGCTTGCCCAGCAAGGCGCCAACCTCTTCTATACTCAGTTCAGCAAGGAAGAGGAGTACAGCGACTTTTCAGGAGAAAACGCCACGTTCGGGCTGCTCTGGAACGTGACCGACAAGTGGAACGTAGGTGCGCGATTTGACTGCGCCTTTACTGGGGAAGCAGACTACTCCATAACGTCGTCTCGGTCTATCATGTCCTTCACTCCGGGTGCCTCCGGAATGCCACTGCAGTTGGCACCTTTCACAAACAAGGAGAAGCGCGACGTCCATTTCCCGGCTACCCTTGCAGCAGGCGTGTCCTATCGGGCCAACGATAGGTTGACCTTGTCTTTCGACATAACATCAACCGATTGGAGCGACTTCTATTTCCGTGGGGGTAGCAATAACCGCATATCGCTGGTCAACGGCGGCAATCTCGAAGCTGTTTGGTTTGCACCTCGCTTTGAACGCACGTACACCGTACGATTCGGAACTGAATACGTCTTCATACCCCGGCAGCCTGAGGAAAAACTCGACCGACTGTGGACATTGCGAGCCGGACTCTTCTACGATCAGGAACCGGCGACGCACGAGCCTGACAACTTCTGGGGGGCCACTATCGGCCTTGGCCTGCTCGCGAAAGGAAGGGTAAATATCGATCTGGCGTATCAACTCCGCTACGGTCATGATGTGAACGCGGACTTTGTTCGCGGTATCGAGGGATTTAACGAAGATGCCTTCCAGAATCGTTTCTTAATCTCTACGGTGATTTATTTCTGACAATCAGCCGACGATCGAAGGAGAACCTGACCGATGAAGCACCTGAAACCTACCTCCCGCTGCAATCCTGCCATGGCTCAGTTTGAACCCGTGCTCAATCTCATTGGCGTCTTTTCGGCCATTCTGAACCTTCCCAGCATCCTGTTGGGGCAGGCGCAGGCCATCGGTAACATACTCCTTACGTTTACCCAACTGGACATGATAAAGAGCTCATAGCTGTTGACGTCTCTATTCAGTAGAGACCTGGAATTGGCCGTTTCCAAGGGGAGCAAGATACGTCTCGCTCCCCTTGATTCTATTACCGCGTATCGGAACTAGCCCGCTCGCGATGCGTATCCAATAACTGGATTACGGGCCCTCGGTCATCTCGCAGACTTGATAGCCTCCTGCCGTTCCCCGCACAGGTAACTCATTCCCTCCACGCTAGAGCAATCACTTACGCAACTTCTGACTTTGGCGCGCAAGTTGCATCTCTCTTGCTTCAAGCGTGCCGTGTAAATGGGGCATTGCCACGGCCCGCAAGCGGAACGGGGTGGGCGGATCTGAACGAGCCGCTCACTCCGACCGCGCTGATTGGATTGGAGTGACGCAATGACTAGTCCACACGACGGCAACTCACATCGCGAACCCAACGCCCAAAGCCTGGGACATTCTGAGAATCATCCGACAGGTACCACGCATGTCTTTGAAACTGAAGAGGCCTTCCAGCGACTGCTGTCTCGCTTCAATGGATCCACGAAGTTGGCAGCCCAGGCTATCGGCATCGAGGAAAAGACCCTACTGTCGTGGCTCGGCAAATGGCCATCCCAATCGCCGGATGTGCTGCACGAATCAGATCACGGACATGTCGGCTAGACTAACCGTCTTGCTGGCGTCTGTTTCACTGACTGGCTCGCTTTTGTCTTCGCACTATTTGTGCCACTGCGGTACAATCCACTCACTCAAGCACAAGAACCTGAGAAAGTAGTCTACCAATGCCGAATTCAATTCTATTCAGTCTGGACGGACTCGACACCGGTTGGAGTGCCATCGCCGATCGCGGACAGCCAATTTCGCTTCGCCTAGGACGTGGGCAAGAAAGTGACCTCATTGTCCCACACACTATTCCGGAGGAACTCCGTGCTTCCGTGTCCCGCGTTCATGCGCGCTTCTTCCGCCACGGCAATGTGTTCTGGGTAGAGGACCTCGGCTCAGTAAACTTCACTTTCGTTAATGAGCGCATTGTGCTCTCGCCGACGAAAGTCGAATTGCCAGTCACCTTGCGTCTTGGCGAGGTCGTAATTCGTATCACTCACGAGAACTTATCCCAAAGACTACTTGACAGCGTCCAGTCGACATGGCTCGGCGCTACCAACACAGGTGCTACTGAGACTCACCGTTTCGCACTGCCCGAATTGCATAGCGACCGGGTATTGCGCGAAATAGGCGGTCGCCTGCACTGGGCCGGCGCCCTCATGCACCTCGCCGGCCTCGTCGGCAGCGCGCGACGGGCCGATGATGCGGAGGCTCAATTCAGGCACCTCATGGCTTTGCATCTGTCCGCCCAGCGTGTGGAGCTTCTTCTTGACCAGCCTGCCTCTCGCATCCGAGGGGAACTGCGAGGACGCAATCTTTCCGAGGACTCTACCCTTGCCGTCCGCCGCATTCTTGAAGTGTCCCCCCGCCCTGAATCCGTCATGCGAGTCGACCTCTGTGAGCCCGCTTCTTTCGCATGGGTGCTCCGTTACCCATATCAGGGCGAAGAACATGCCTCAGTGCTGGTCGCGCGAGGCATTGCCCCAAAATACCGCGAAGACAATATGGAGGACGTTCACACGGTCGTTGCCGTCGCTCTCCGCATGATGGACCCTTTTGTTCGCACGCTCAGGGAACTCGAGACCCACCGGGCCGCTACGCCCTGTGCGATTCGCCACGAGATTAGTTCGCCAATGAAGGATCTGTGCGAGGGTGGGCGAATATGGGGGGAGTCGCCGTCGTTTCGCACTTCGCTGTACTACGCAGAACAGGCCGCGACACGCTATCTGCCCGCGCAACGTCATGATCGCAAGCTCTCCGTCGTCTTCTTTCTAGGAGAATCGGGAACCGGAAAAAGCGCCATGGCCCGTCTCATGCACCAGGCATCCAATCATCGTGCTGCGCGCTTCGAGGAGATTAACTGCGCGGCAATCCCTGTCACTCTGGCGGAATCGGAACTGTTTGGCTATGAAAAAGGCGCCCACGATAAAGCCTTTTCGGCAAAGCCGGGCTTGTTCGAGATCGCTGAAAGCGGGACGTTGTTTCTCGACGAAATTGGCAAGACCAGTAAGGACTTTCAAGGAAAGTTGCTTAAGGTGCTTGACACCGGCGAGTTTCGGCGGCTGGGCGGAACCCAAGTGCGAACAACCAACTGCTACGTCATTCTTGCCGCGAGCGAAGACCCGAAAGAGCTCTGCGACAAGGGATTGCTTCTCGAAGAACTTTGGTATCGTACGAACGCCTTGACCATTACCCTGCCGCCGCTCCGTGAGCGCGGTGAGGACATTGCCCTGTTGGTGAATAAGCAAATCGAAGCGCTCAACTCCACCTTGCCCGAGGATAAGCGTAAACACGTGACTCGACAAGTTATGGGCTTGTTCAGGTCGTATCCGTGGCCCGGAAATGTCAGGGAACTGATGCAATACGTGGAAGTCGCGCATGCACTGTGTCCCCCGGACACGAATGAGATTACTGTTCAAGATCTACCCCAGAACATTCTTCGTGCCCTTGGTATTGAAAAGCTCACGAGTAGCCTGCCGCTTGCGTTGACGGATACAAGCAAGCCATTGGACGACTTGGTTAGCTCACTTGAACGGGAGTACTTCGCGCGCATGATCAAAGAATGCAGTGGGAACCTGACGGAAGTGGCCCGCCGTTCCAAGAAGTCATACCAAACCGTGCACACGAAGTTGAAGACATTTCGCGCCTGGCTCGAATCAGACGACGAATCCCTCATCCAAGAGAAGGACAAACTACGTTCAATTGCGGGTCCCTATTGGTCGGTCATTCAGCGCGATGATGACCAAGGTGTGCCGCAGGAAGTCTGAGACG
>JAIBAQ010000086.1 GCA_019695095.1 Candidatus Hydrogenedentota bacterium | reverse complement strand
CGTATCGGATACCGGGTGTACTGCGCTAACGATGGAGAAGCGGGTCTGGAGCTGTTCGAACGTCATGCGGACGAAATCGACGCCGTTGTGCTTGACATGAGCATGCCTCAAATGGACGGCAGGCAGACGTATGTCGCCATACGGTCCCGGTACCCAAACGTCCCGGTCGTGATCTCCAGCGGTTACACGGAAGGCGACGTCATGAACGATTTCGGCGACGACCCGTTGCTTTCGTTTCTGCAGAAGCCGTACTTGGCGGATAGACTCGTTGAACGGGTGGTTCGTTGCCTGAGTTGAATTGCCTGGTTGGTCAAATAAAGATAGTATCCAATGGACGCCTTGAGGCGTCTTCGTAATCCTGGCCGGAGATGTGATGATGTGGCAATACTACGCCTTTATGGCATTGCTCGTAACGACGCTTGTTTTGTGGGCCATTATCGCATTGCGCGACGATAGCCACGAAGAAAAGACCGCGACCACGGGCGCTGAAGGTAAGACGGAAGAGAATCCGGTTTAATTCAAGCCCGCGGGGAAATCGTAGCGTCTTCTACGGGCTGTCTTCCTTGGTTCCCGGAAAGCCCAGGGATCTCAGGAAACCGTCGATATCCACGTCCGAAGCGCCGCCGCTCTGTTCGGGATGAAACCGCAGGGGCTCTTTGATGTAGGCGCGTTGGCATGAAGGACACAGATCCAGCCTGAGCCCCTTGTATACGGTTTCTTCAATCTCCTGCGGGCTCTTGTTCTTTAGTCGCTCTATCAGTGCCAGCAGTTCCGCTCTGTGATCGCGAACAAGGTCCGCCAACCCGATCTCGAGTTCGTCGTAAGCCGCGCGCACGTCAATTTTGACGATGTAGCGCAACGACCCCTTTTCCAGATCGCGGCCACAGCCGTCGCACCGGCGGATAATCATGTTTATGTTCCCTCGGTTCCTGGCAATTTGCGCCGGCGCTCTGTTGCGCCAGCACGAATTGCGGACTCACCTGCTTTCAGTATACCAGCCTATCCCGGATTTCTAACGAACACACCCAACCTTTTCTCTTAACCGGAGCGTTTGCGGGACTTACGGCGAAAAACTAGGCAGTTCTCCGAAAACAGAGTGTGTTCGCGAGAAATTCTCATGGCATTGTCTCGAAGTCTTGCACGTGAGCAATTTGTGTCGGCGCTTAGTCGCGCCGATGCAAATTGCGGACTATGCGCGAACTCGCGCGAACCCGGGGAGAGAAGATGGGACACTTCGGGTGTTCATCAGATAGGCGGCCACCTTCATTCGTGGGCTCTGATTGAGTCGTACATGCCGGGGAGACGGCAGAGGTGCGGTGCGTGATGTGTTTCGCGCTTTCAGCGCTTCCGTAGAGGGTGGTCTGCTACCTAGGGCGACGTATTGGATTGTGCGCCACTGAGCGTGTCGCACAATTCAATACTCTGCCCTAGGCTACGATGTTACGCGCCCTTGGCGCTCCCGAGAGGGAATTGCTCCTGTGAGGGAATTGCTCCGAGAGGGAATTCCACTGAGAGGAAACGATTGTGTCGATTTCCAGCGCGTTGAAGTCGCTCACGATTATGGGACTTTCCCCCTCTATTTCGGTGCTGTTGATTCCAGCCTGCCTTGAATGGCAAAGTATGCCCATTCAGCTCGCCGTGACTGGCGACTCGACGTGGGATCTACCACGGGGAAGCGGCGGGCTCGTATTCATGCCGCTCGCCTGGGCTCGATGGTCCTATTGTGCGCTGCGCACATCCGTCGATAGCTGCAAAGTAGAAGTGCTGCGGGTAACGCCGTGGGTGATGTGTCTTGCGCGGGCTCGATCCGCGCGGACCGGAGGCATGACATGCAACGGACCCCTCTCTACGACGAGCACCTTGCCCTGGGAGGCAAGGTCGTCGACTTCCATGGTTGGGCGTTGCCCGTGCAGTTCGCGGGAATCGTCCAAGAACACACGCATACGCGCACCCAGGCCTCGCTTTTCGATTGCTCGCACATGGGCGAGTTCGTCGTGAAAGGCGTAGATGCCATTCGCGCCTATGCCGGGCTTATCACTTCCGATCTCGACGCGTTGCGCGTAGGCCGCGCCCGTTACGGACTCATGCTCAACGACAAGGGCGGCATCATCGACGACATTGTCACCATCCGCCTTGCCGACGATGAGTTGTATGTGGTGACCAATGCCGGTCCGCTGGAGGCGGTATCGGGCCGCATCTGTGGCGCACACGCCGGCTGTCGCGACGTTTCCGCAAGCACGGCCAAGATCGACATTCAAGGACCCATCGCCCGCGATATTCTTGTACGCGAACTTCCCGAAGCGGCGGAGTTGAAATACTTCGAAGCGCGCCGTACTCATTGGCAAGGATCGGAGATTGTGCTTTCCCGCACCGGCTATACCGGAGAGATGGGGTTTGAGCTATTTGTGCCAGCAGATATTGCCGTGGATGTGTGGCGCCGCCTCCTCTCGCACGAAGGTGTCGCGCCCGCGGGACTGGGCGCGCGCGACACGCTCCGCACCGAGATGGGGTATTCACTGTCGGGGCAGGATTTCGACGAGTCGCGCACGCCCCTTGAGGCGTCGCTGGACACGTTCATCGCGTGGAACACGGAGTTCGTCGGCAAGCAGGCCCTCGAAGCTCAAAAGAACGCGGGGGGATATGACCGTCTGACGGCGATTCGCACAGGTGACCGCCGGTCTCCCCGGCATGAGTTTGAGGTGCAGGACGGCGATGCGCGCGTAGGTGTTGTCACGAGCGGTACCTTTGGGCCAAGTGTCGGCTGTGGAATCGGCCTCGCCTACCTGAAGCCTGCATACGCAGTAGCCGGACGGACTTTAACGGCCGGACCAAAAGGGTTGTCGATCGAAACCGCCGAATTGCCTTTCTATCGTCAGGGAACTTGCAGAAAGTAGCACGGGACTGGAGCACGAACTATGTATCCTGAGAATGCAAAATACACACGCGACCACGAATGGATCCGGGCCGATGGCGACACGTATGTCGTCGGCATTACGGCCTTTGCCGCCGAGCAATTGGGTGATGTCACTTATGTCGAACTGCCGAGCGTCGGTAAGACGGTCGAGCAGGGCGCGGCCACGGCCGCCGTCGAGTCCGTGAAAGCCGCCAGCGACGTATACGCTCCGGTTGGTGGACGCGTGTGTGCCGTAAACACTGCCCTTGACTCGGCTCCGGAATTGGTAAATCAAAGCCCTCATGAAGAGGGGTGGTTCTTCAAGCTGGAGAATGTGGATGCCGCACAGCTTGACGGTCTTATGGATGCAAAGGCGTACGAAGCGTTTGCCTCCGCAAGCCACTAACCTGCAATTTGCACCGGCGAAACTGAATGCCGATGCAAGTTGCTCACGTGCAGGACGTTGAGGTTGTGCCATGAGGATTTCTCGCAAACACACTGATTTCGATCTTGTCTCCTGTGTGTTGGTGGGAAATCCGATCAAGAGGTAACACAATTCGCCGGGGATCAGTCTGCGAATGGATTGTCTGTTTGCAGTACAAGGAGTGAACATGACTTGGGTTCCAACTACCGCTGATGAGCGCAAGGAGATGCTTGACGCCATCGGTGTGAATTCCATCGATGAGTTGTTCGCGGCCATTACGCCGGAGCTTCGCGCGAAATCCTGGAACGTGCCCGAGGGCCTGTCCGAGATGGCGGTTCGCGATTTGATGGCGGGCATGGCCGCCAAGAACGCCTCCAGCCTCGTGTGTTTTGCTGGAGGCGGAGCCTACGACCATTTCATACCCGCGGCGGTGGACGCGCTTACGTCGCGCTCCGAGTTCTATACCGCATACACGCCGTATCAGCCGGAGTGTTCGCAGGGTACGCTCCAGAGTATCTACGAGTACCAGTCGGCCATATGCCGGTTGACCGGGTTGGATTTCGCCAACGCCTCGCTCTACGACGGCGGAACGGCGGTATTCGAAGCGGCAACGATGTCGATTCGCGTGACGGGCCGGCGGCGGATCATGTGCCATCGTTCACTCAGTCCGATTTACCGGCGTATGCTGGAGACGCATGCGGCCCATCTCGACGTCGAGATTCTGACCGGCGACGACCCAACGGGAGCCGCCTGTGTCATCGTTCAGAATCCGTCCTTCCTGGGGTCGGTGGAGAACTTCACGAATCTGTCGCAACGGTGTCACGATGCCGGGGCGCTGCTCGTCATGTCGTTCTATCCCGTGTCGCTGGGGCTGCTGAAAACACCCGCCGAAATGGGAGTCGATATTGCCGTTGCCGAAGGCCAGCCCTTCGGAGTCCCTCTGGGTTTTGGCGGGCCTTGGTTGGGCATTCTGGCCACGCGCAAAGAGCATGTTCGCAAGATGCCAGGTCGTATCGCGGCGATGACGGAAGACGCTCAGGGGCGGCGCGGGTTTGTGCTGACGCTCCAGGCGCGCGAGCAACATATCCGCCGCGAAAAGGCCATGTCGAATATCTGTTCCAACGAGGCGCTGTGCGCCCTTCGCGCGCTGATACACCTCTGCCTGCTGGGCAAAGAGGGCCTTCAGGAAGTCGCGCGGCACTGCCACGCGAAAGCGGAATATCTTAAAAAGAAGCTGAAGTTCACGACGCTGTTGAACAAGGCGCCGACGTTTAATGAGTTTGCCGTGAGGCTGCCGCGCAACGCCGAAGAAGTCGTGCAGGCCATGGCCGCCAAGGGGTTCATGGCGGGAATTCCGCTCCGACCGTTGGGCGAAGGCGATGCAGGTGACTTGCTTATCGCCGTAACCGAGCGCCGAACCCGTCAACAGTTAGACGCCTTCGCGGAGGCGTTGGAGGAAGTCTCATGCCGTTAATCTACGAGAAGTCTCGCAAAGGCCGGCGCGCGATTGTGCTGGACGCGCTGGACGTACCCGATGTTGAGTTTCCCGCCGCGTTGGGCCGGGCCGCCGCCGCGGAGTTGCCGGAAGTTGGTGAATTGGACGTGGTCCGTCACTACACGAATCTGTCGCGAAAGAACTTCGGTATCGATTCGCATTTTTACCCGCTCGGTTCGTGCACGATGAAGTACAACCCGAAGCTCGCCGAAGCGGTCGCGTCGCTTGCGGGCTTCTCACAGCTTCATCCGCACCTTTCGTCATCGGAAGCGTACTGGCCGCTGTGCCAAGGCGCGTTTGAACTGATTCACGACACCGAATCCCTGCTCGCCGAGATCGCGGGGATGCGCGAAGCGAGTCTCCAGCCGATTGCGGGGGCGCACGGCGAATTGACGGGTGTACTCCTGATTGCCGCCTACCACAAGGATCACGGCAATTCGCAGAAGGACACGATTCTCATTCCCGATTCCGCTCACGGCACGAACCCCGCCAGCGCCGCTATTGCGGGATTCAACGTGGTTGAGATTCCTTCGGGCGCGGATGGGGTCATACACCTCGATGCCGTCAAGGCCGCAATGACCGATCGGGTCGCCGGTTTGATGATGACTTGCCCGAACACGCATGGCTTGTTCGAGCCGGAAGTGGCGAAGATTGCGGCCATGCTTCACGAAGCGGATGCGCTTCTGTATTACGATGGCGCAAATCTCAATGCCATCGTGGGCAAGGCCCGTCCCGGGGATCTCGGCTTCGATGTCATGCACTACAATTTGCACAAGACATTTGCGACACCTCACGGCATGGGCGGACCGGGCTCGGGTCCGGTGGGCGTTGGCGAACGTCTCCTGCCGTATTTGCCAGGACCACGCGTGGTGAAGGGGGTGAACGGATATGTCCTTGAAACGCCACCCAAGTCTATCGGGCGCGTTGCGCAGTTCTTTGGCAACTTCATGATGGCGGTCCGTGCCTACGCGTATATGCGTCACCTCGGAAAGGAAGGGCTTCCCGAAGTTGCCGAGGTTGCGGTGCTTAATGCGAACTATGTCTGGAGCCGTTTGAAAGACGCGTTCGAACCGGCGTTCTCCGCCCGCTTCATGCACGAGTGCGTGTTCACGGCGACACCGCAAGCCAAGAAGGGCGTGCGGGCGCTCGACATCGCCAAGGCTCTGCTCGATTTAGGTTTTCACGCGCCTACGGTATACTTTCCTCTCACCGTAAAGGAGAGCCTGATGATCGAGCCGACGGAAACGGAATCCAAAGAAACTCTGGATGCGTTCTGTGACGCCATGTTGGAAATTGCGAACATGATCGATTCCAATCCCGATGCGCTGCATCAAGCTCCAGTTACGACTCCTGTAGGACGATTGGATGAAGTGCGCGCCGCGCGTCAACTCAACTGTGCCTGTTAACCATCTATGACGACCTCTCAGATTGTGGAAACATCGAAAGCGCGGAAGATGTTGCGTTTTCTGGATGTCTCGTTCAATACCCCTGAGAAGAACCTTGCGTTTGATGAAGCCTTGCTGGATTCGGTGGAAGGCGGCGCCCGCGAAGAAATCTTGCGGATATGGGAAAGCCCATCGTTGTTTGTCGTGTTGGGCGTGTCTCAGCCGTTGCGCGCCCACGTATACGAAGATGTATGCGCGCGCGACAAGGTTCCTATCCTGAGACGTTGCTCCGCGGGGGGATGTGTGCTTCAGGGACCGGGGTGTCTCAATTTCTCTCTCGTGCTGAGAACCGAACTGCATCCTGAGATACGCACCATTCGCGACTCGTACTGCTTCATACTCGGAAAGCTCGCCGCCGCTTTGCGCCTTAGAGGCGTCTCCGCATCCCACAAAGGTATATCGGACCTCGCGGTAGGCGGTAAGAAAATCTCGGGTAATGCGCAGAAGCGCCGGAAGCACGCCATTCTCCATCACGGAACTTTGCTCTACGGCATGAACCCTGAGTTGATGGAGAAGTATCTGCGCGATCCCGTCGATCGTCCCCAGTACCGGGGCACGCGCACCCATCGAGGATTTGTCTCCAGCCTCACTTTGCCGGTTGATGAGCTGAAAACGTTGCTTGTCGAGGCCTTCAATGCCAGCCCCAAACCTGCGACACCAAAACGATTAGAGCTACGGACAGCGATCAATCTCATGCACGAGAAATATAAGTTGAACGATTGGGTCCACCGTCGTTAAATCTCCTTAAACGCCCTTCCGCGCACCAATCGAACCCTGACCGCAGCCTCGATGCATCCTTGACGGCTTCCTGCATCCTTGATACGATTCCATTGTGGCAATAGTACGAAAGTGGATGTTCGTGGCGGGTTTCACGGCGTGTGTATGCAGCGTCGGGGTCGCCACCTATTTTGCCATGTGGATGGGATGGGTCAACTTTCCGTTCCAGCATCCGGTCAGTACGAATTCGAAGTCTGACTCCACGCCCTCGGAATCGGGTCCTACGGCTACTCCGGCGGTGAATGCCGGTCTGGCCATGAGGTATGCGCAGGCCATTCAGGACGGTAACTGCGATGAAATACTGAGAATGACAAGCTGGATGGTGGACAGGATGCGCCGTGTGGCGCTCGAATCGTCAGACCCGGCGGTGATCGAAGCGACGCGCGCCGAGTTGTGCGCGCAAATCCGATCCAGAGTCGTTGAAGGAAATGTGCTTCGATTGGAAGGGATTGAAGATCAGTATGTGTTCGCGCCTGGCGCAACCTTGGAGGTGGTCGGCAGGGACGACGGCCGCACGGACCTTTCGGGTCCGGTGGCCTATAGAACATGGATTCAGGTGACTTACCCGAACAGCAGGACCGCTCCGTTGGTGCAAGACCCCGAAGGGAATGCCGTAGCAAGGCCGGTGCGCTCCTGGAACGTAGGAATAAACGTGTCTCGAGCGGATAACACAATCATGAAAGCTGGGGTCGTGGGGAATTTGGACATAGACTTCAGCTCGTTTTCGTTCGAGTGGCCCGACGGAAAATGACGATGAGGAGGGGACGGTATGCCAATCGCAAAATGTGATCGCTGTGGGAAGATCTTCGACAAAGTGCGTTCGTCCATTTGTCCTGCGTGCGAGCCATTGGAAGAAGATGACTACGAAATTGTCCGTAAGGCTCTCGTAGAAAAGCCCGGGCAAAGCGCGGAAGACATTGCGGAGCAGACCGGAGTAGGTCTCGACTGTGTGCTGCGTCTGCTGGCCTCGGGGCGTATCGAAACAACCTCAGCCAACCTGGGCATCAAATGTGGACGATGCGGCGCCCCTGCAATCAGCATCAGCAAGAAGCTTTGCGAAAGCTGTCTGCAGAAGCTGAACGCGGAAATTGCCATACAGCAGTCCAAGATCAAACTTCCTAAACGCAAGGGTATTGAGCTCGGCACGGCGCTGAATGTCTTCGATAAAGACGAAGAAGGCGACAAAGGCGGCGTGAAGTACAACCGCTAGTCCGCAATTTGCACCGGCACGATTGAGCGCCGACGCAAATTGCTCACGTGCAAGACTTCGAAACTATGCCATGCTATTTCACGCCTAATTGCACGATGCTGCGCAGGCAACGACGGTCCATTGGCTGTTCGTGCGTTTGAGCGTCAATTCGATTGTCACAAGAGGGCCGGTCCCGTCCGCGAAAACGGCCTCTTGTGTACACTTCAACGCAGCCGGACTTCCTGAGGATGTCTCGCCAGGTTCCACCCGCGATAACCATGTCTTCTGTATGCTCGCCGGCGCGGAAAGCTCGCCATTCTTGTAGACCCCCGCGTCGTCGAGCGGTTTCTGGCGCGGTTTCACGTCAACACGAACGGCTTCCGCGTATCCATCGACATGCAGCACAGCGCTGTATCCCTTCTCCAATTCCCCGGTAATCTTGGGCAATGAATTGGCGCTTGAGTCGAACAACAGCGTGGGCTTGCGCTTTGCGAACGAGAAGACCGCTGCCTGAATCGCATTCCCGTCTTCCGTTGAACGGACCGTCACAATCGCATCCTGAAAACCGTCTCCGTCAATATCGCTGGTCGCCAATTGCGGATTGAATCCTCGCGACACCGGCGCGGGCAACGGCGCCGATACGCCATCCTTGTCCTTGACCTCTACGACAAGCGCAATTTGCTCAAGTAGCGGAGCCCTTTCGTTGCCGCGCAGACCGACCACATAGACGTTTTGGCGAGTCTTCGACCAGCACGACGCGAAACGGCGTTGAAACACGATCGCATCATCGGAGAGTTTGTATGCCTCCGGCGACTGAACTCGAGCCACGCTCACATACATCTCCGCGTAGTCCCCGTAATCCTGAAGGTCGTATCGCACGCCGTCGCTTATCCAATTGGCGGCGTATTCGGAGGGCGCACCAGGTTCGCACGGACCTTGCTCCGGTTCCCCAAGATACTGCGAGATGCGTTTGATAAGGGCCTCTCGTTCAGGTTTCGGCTCGAAATACAGCGTCAGTTGGTGGATCGTGTCTTTCTGGAACAGCACCAGGTACTCGGTCTTGATGGGAGCGTCCATCCCGAACCAGCGCTCCTGGTATTCGACACACGAAAGAAATTCCCCTTCCGCGTTACGCGCATACACTTTCTTCCCCTCGCCTTTCTCGGCCGCCAATGTCGCATACGAGACATTCAAGGCCATCCAAGGCAACTGGGGCGCCCATTCGGGTGCCGCAGGCTTCTCGGCGCACCACGCGCTAACCTGGAGCGTAGCCAGTGCCAGCGCAAGCGCCGTCCATCGCGGGGTTGTGTTGCTCAAGGTCGAGAGACCGTGTTTCGATGGGTACATAGAGGTGCCTTTCCTTGCGGGAGACGAACTAGGGGGACAAAACAACCGCATCTTGTGCCTTCACGTCCAACAGCGTATACTATTGGTGGTGTGTTTCGCATCTTACGTGCGAATTGCAATATGCTGGGATGGCGAGTGACTAGCTTATGATGACAAGGCGGGATAAAGTGGGTCTGGCCGTTCTTATCGCTTTGTTCGGTGTGCTGTTCACCCTTTTCATCTTCAATGGCAGGCGTTTTGGCAACGCGTCGAACACCAGCATTGAAGATAGCGTCATCGTCCAGCAGCGCATGATCAATCTTCAAAAAAGCAAATAGCATGAACTAGCCCGTAATTTGCACCGGCGAAATCGAGCGCCAGCGCAAATTGTCCGCGCACAAGTCGTTGAGGTTATGCCATGAGGATCCCTTGCGAACACAAGTTGTGTGCGGAGAATTGCACGGTATCTCGTTGCCTGTCTCGCAAATGTGTGGGTTACGAGGCGAGTTCGTGTCTTCGTGAGAAATCCGGACTAGCTGTCGCGTGGTGACATTGAGATCTCGCGTACAAGTATTTTCACTTCTTCTGCTTGCGTGGACCTATTCAGTAGCCGCGTGGGGAGGCTCTGTCTCATTCTCGTTTCCAGTCAAAAATGACACGAAGACCTACAGCGCCACCACCGTCGAAGTCAATCGCGTGTCGTATGTACTATTGCCGGAACTCGTTTCTCAGGCCGGCGGCGACTGCCGGGTCTTCGAAGACCGCGTCGAAGTGAATCTGGCCGGCGGCGCGGCATTGATAAAACGCGGGGACACTGAGGTCAATGCGTCGTCCGGAAGGTTCTCGCTTCGACACACGCTGCTGGTCAACGGCAAGCTTGTCTACATCGCCTTGGGCGATGTCGTTCCCTTCTTCAACAACGGATTCAAGATCTCCGTAACTCAGCGCATGGAGGTAGGCTCCGAGGAAGCGCCGGAAGCCGAGCCAGCGCAGCCCGAGGTTTCCGCGCCCTCCGTGGACGGGACACCGAAGCCTGCATCTGACGTTTCGCTCAAGCTCGTCGTCATCGACGCGGGCCATGGCGGAAATGATCCTGGCGCGGTTGGCACTACCGGACTGAAAGAGAAGGACATCGCGCTCGGAATAGCCAAACGCCTGCAAGAACTCCTGAGTACCACGCATAACGTGCAAACGCTGATGACCCGGCAAGAGGACGTCGCGTTGCCTATAGCGAAGCGAGTCAGCGCCGCCAACCTGAAGCGAGGGTCACTCCTCGTCAGTATTCACGCGGGCACAAGCCTGTCGCCTTCCGTTTCCGGTGTTCGGGTGCTGTACGGCGGCGATGCACGCGATGCGGGAGGCGGAAACCGCGGCGTTGCCAAACTCGCCGAGGCCGTTGCCGTTGCCATGGGAAACACCACGTCCGCGCCGGTTCGCGGCATTCACGCTGCGGCATGCCGCATGTTTACCGGCCTGAGCATGCCCGGCATTGAAATCGAGGTTGGGGTGCTGACAACGCCGGGCGAGGAAACTCTTCTTGCCGATGGTGGATATCAACAGAAGATCGCGGAAGGAATCGCCAACGGAATCACGAAGTTCGCGGGCGGGGGACAATAGGCATGTCTGGACAATCGCGGATGCCAATATCGACGCGCGCCCTGTTGTCTGCGTGGGCATTCCTGACATTGATACTCTTCTTCACTGTAATCCTGCTTGCGGGGGAACTTATCGCCCGCGGTCAGAACCCATTGGACGTTGCATTCCAGGCGGAAGAACCGCCACCCCCTCGGTCGGCGGCTGCATCGGAGGATTCTGGCCGTGCCACGGAAGTTCCGCTTCGCTTCGCCGATGCGGAAGGCCGCCTGCTCGCGGTAGAGACTCGGCGCATCGAACTTACCGGCCATGTCGTGGGCAACTGCAGGGCTGCCCTTGTCGAGCTTCTGCGAGGACCCAAAGAGGGCCTCACCGCACTGTTTCCACCGGTCAGCGATCCCGCCGCCGGGGTCCGCGCCGTGTACCTCGTCGCGGGTGGCGAGTTGATCGTTGACCTCGCGCATGAGGTCTTGCCGGACGCGAAAATCGCTTCCGCTTCGTCCGAGGCCCTATTGCTCTACGGCGTGGTGAACACGCTGACCCATCCCGCGCTTCGCGGGGCAGACGAGAAGGAAACGGTCACGCGCGTTCGCTTCCTGGTGGATGGATCGCCGCCGGCCGACACGTTCCCGATACACCTCGACATTTCGCAACCTCTGGGCCCCGATTCCCAATGGAATGCGGACCCGGAAACGCAGCAGCCTCCCAATGCGTGACAGCAGCAATCCCATCGGTGTTTTCGACTCCGGGGTCGGGGGGCTCACGGTCATGGATGCCATCATGCGGCGTCTGCCCGACGAATCGCTGATCTACTTGGGAGATACTGCTCGGGTTCCCTATGGAACCAAGTCGGCGGACACCGTAATTCGATATGCGAGAAGTTGTGCGGGTATCCTTGTTGAGCGAGGCATCAAGCTTCTTGTTGTGGCCTGCAACACCGCGTCGGCCTATGCGATAGACGCCCTCAGCAAGGAGCTGGATATTCCGGTGCTCGGTGTTATAGAGCCCGGCGCGCGCCGCGCCGTTGCCGCAACCGGAAGCGGCCGTATCGGCGTTATCGGTACGGTAGGCACGATTCGCAGCGAGCGCTATCAAAAAGTCATCAAGGCGCTGGCGCCGGCGAGTCACGTATTCTGCAAGGCATGTCCGTTATTTGTACCGTTGGCGGAAGAGGGATGGACCACCGGGTCGGTCCCGTTGCTCACGGCATCCGCCTATTTGTCGGAACTGTTGCACCAGGAGATCGACACCCTCGTGCTGGGTTGCACCCACTATCCGTTGCTCAAGCGCACCATCGCCGAAACCGTCGGCGCTAACGTGGCTCTGGTCGATAGCGCCGAGGCCACTTCCGAAGCCGTGTGCGAGGCGCTTTCCGAACAAGGTTTGCTTCAAGACGCGAATTCGACTGCGAAGCGGACGTTTCTTGTTACCGACGATCCCGATAGCTTTGCGCGTACCGGCCGTCGCTTCTTAAACGACGCCATTACTTCAATTGAGTGGGTTGATGTGACATGAGCGCACAGGAAGACGCCATCAAGTCGCCTTCGCAGGTGCCCTCCTCGGAGCGTCTTGGGGCGCCCGCTTCCTGGACCAGCATCACCCTGTGCGCCATCATTGTTGTTCTGGCCGCGCTTCTATGCAGCATGCTCTTTGTCCGGTTTCTTGATGAACGGGTTCAAGACTTGCGCCCAAAGAGCCGGGACCTCAAGTATCACGTGGTGGGTATCCTTCAGGATTACGGCGTCGCATCAGACTACATCGATTCCGTGGTCGAAGGATCGCGTCAGGATGAAGGCGCCGTGTGGACCACGCACCGTATCGATGCCCGTTTGGACGACGCCGAAGGCGTACCTCCTGTCGTGGAGGCCATTCGCAGCGATATGGCCAACCGGCAAGTGGCCGTCTATGACACTGTGTCGTCGGCCACGGATTCCGCGGAACTGCGCCTCGCGTATCGTGGACGTAACCTGTTGTACGTAACGCTCCACGGCGGAGAGGAACGGCTTGACCTTGTCGACGCCTCGCGGGCCATCACCCAGACCGTGCTCGACGCGCTGAAGCGGGTTGGACCTCCATCGCTGGAGATCGAGCAGAAACCCGCCGTAGCGCGCGCCTCAACCGAGGCACAATGGGAATCGGTCGCAATCACCGCCCGCGTGCCCGATCGCGTGCCTGCCTCTTCGGTTCTCAACGAAGTTCGCGAGGCGGCGCTTCGTTCGAATGTGGACGTTTCTTCCACCGTGCTCGATGGACGCAAGGGCACGCTCGTTCGCGTCACGTACGATGGACTTGAGTGTGTGCAGATTCTACTCGCGCAGAACGAAAGCGAAGTAGCCGGCGCGTTGTCCAGCAAGCTCCCGCTGCTCGGTTTTCAGTTTGCCGGACTCGAACTCGAGAACGCACTGGCGGTTGACTTGCCAGACCCCGAGGAACTGCCGCTGGACTCCGAGGACTTGAACGGCGATGCCCAGGACCAGGCCTTTCCCGAACCCCAGCCGCGCGAGTGGGAAGTGCCGCAAGTCGCCATCATCGTCGACGATGGTGGGTATGGCGGTTGGATCACCGAACGTATCCTTGCGATGGACAACAACCTCACGTTGTCCATCTTGCCCTACGCCACGTACAGCACCGTCACCGCGACCAGGGCCTACGAACTGGGCTTTGAAGTCATGTTGCACATGCCGATGGAGAACTCGATTGGGCGGTTGACGTTTCCCGGTCAAATCACCACCGACATGACCCCGGCGGAAATCAAGGAACTGACGCTGAACGCCCTGGAAGAGGTGCCCTACGCGATCGGACTCAACAATCACACGGGCTCCAAGTTCA
Source organism: Candidatus Hydrogenedentota bacterium (assembly GCA_019695095.1). Classification (NCBI taxonomy): domain Bacteria; kingdom Pseudomonadati; phylum Candidatus Hydrogenedentota; species Candidatus Hydrogenedentota bacterium. The sequence continues at coordinate 12,191 of JAIBAQ010000086.1, read as the reverse complement.
CGTCCGATTGCGATGCCATGCGCGTGTTTCTTGAAGGCATCCAGGATTTACCTCTATTCTTTGTCGATAGCCGGACCATCAAGACCTCTTGCGCCTATGCCATGGCGCAGGAATTGAACATCCCGTGCGCCGCGCGCGACCTCTTCCTGGATCACGATCCCAACCCCAAGCGCATCAAGGAGCGGTTCCTCCAGTTGATGGACATCGCCAAGCGGCACGGGCGCGGCATCGGCATTTGCCATTTTCGAAAGAACACCGTGCCGGTCATGGAAGCGATGCTGCCGGAGATGGAAAAGGCCGGTATCGAGTTGGTGCCTATTTCGGAGTTTATTGAATGAGTTGCGTCCTCGGAATTGAAACATCGTGCGACGAGACGGGAGTGGCCGTCGTCAAAGACGGGCACACGATCCTCGCCAATGAAGTTGCGTCGCAAGTGGCTTTGCATGCGCAATTCGGGGGAGTCGTCCCCGAAATCGCTTCCCGCCGCCACGTCGAGTGCATTTCCCAACTCACGAAAGTCGCATTGGACAAAGCGGCCTGCACCATTGATGCCGTCGCCGTTACCAACGCGCCCGGTCTAATGGGCGCGCTACTGGTCGGCGTCAATTACGGGAAAGCCCTCGCGATGGCCTGGAATGTCCCCTATGTCCCCGTACACCACCTCGAAGGGCACATCTTCTCCGCGTTGCTGGGCGATTCACCGCCCGAATGGCCCTTCCTGGCGCTTATCGTCAGCGGGGGACACACCTGCCTCGTCTGGTGTGCAAAGCCGCACCACTACGAGCTCATCGGATCGACCCGCGACGATGCGGTGGGTGAGTGTTTCGATAAGGTCGCGCGACTGCTCGATCTGCCATACCCCGGCGGACCGTCCATTCAACGCGCGGCGGAAGGGGGAGATCCCCATGCGGTAGACTTTCCGCGCGGCATGGTGAAGGGCGACTCGCTCGAATTCAGTTACAGCGGCCTCAAGACCGCCGTGCTCTATGAGGTTCGCAAGAACGGGAGGCCCCTGGCCGATGTGGCGGCCAGCTTCCAATTCGCTGCTGTGGACGCACTGCTTATAAAAACGCAGATTGCCATTCGGAAGACCGGAGCGAAGCGCTTGGTGCTTGCGGGTGGCGTCGCCGCAAACCGGCTGTTGCGAACACGCCTGCAAGAAGAAGTGGGTATTCCCGTGACCATGCCACCGATTGCGTTGTGCGTGGACAACGGCGCCATGATCGCCGCGGCTGGCGCGTCCCGGTTGCGCCACGGCATTGTCGGCAACCTCCGGGGTACGGCATCGCCGTCCATGCCGCTTCAGTAGTCCGCGGTTTGCAGCGTGGCGATTGAACGCCGATGCAAATTGCTCACGTGCAAGACTTTGAGGTTATGCCTTGAATTTTCTCACGAAAGCACTCTGTCTATCCGAGATCCTCGTACTCTCTGTTGTGAATCTCGCGAACGCGCATGTTTAGAGATCGGCTCGCGCGTTTTCGTGAGAAATCCGGGGTAGCCTCGCTCTCTGCCGGGAATGGGACTCCAGCGCAGTTCGTTACCTCGGCTGGCCCCCAATGTGCAGCGGCGCGACTGAGCGCCGACCTACAAGGGTCGCAAGTTACTCCAGCACTCTGGTTATGAGTCATATCCGAGTGTGTTCATAGGAAATCCGGACTGGCCGGAAACGAATGAGTGCTGGTATGATTAGGTAGAGTTGAGGATACGCGCTGTGCTGAAGAACATGACATTGACACTCACCAAGTCCGACACAATTACCCACAGGATTCGGGTTCAGACCGAAAGTTTCTACGTACCAGAGCGGTCGGACCCGCGTAACCTGTTGTACTTCTTCGCGTACCGTATCCGCATCACCAACGAAGGCGCGGACCCGGTTCAGCTCATCAGCCGCCACTGGATTATCACGGATGGGCACGGTCAGGTTGAAGAAGTCCGCGGCGCGGGAGTGGTCGGTGAGCAACCGAGGCTTGCTCCCGGCGAGACCTTCGAATACACGAGCGCGTGTCCATTGCATACGCGTTTTGGCACGATGCAGGGTACATACCATATGATTCGCGACAACCGTGTCGCTTTCGAAGCCGAGATAGGCCAATTCAATCTGCTTCATCCTGCCGTGCTGAATTGAAGAACCTAGCTCTCTATATCTATTCTGGATTGGCCAAGCAACCGACTGCGGGGGAAGAAGCAATACGATGAAGCAAGCCGTCAGTGCCCGTCTATTGACGTTTCAAGAACTGGAAGCCCATTTCATATCCCTGCTGTCTCGCGGAAGCACGGCGGTTATCCAAGTCGTTGACGCGATCTTGGAGCAGGCCATTGCCTATCAGGCCAGCGACGTGCACATTGAGCCGCGCGAGGACAAGATTGTTATCCGGTACCGCATAGACGGTCTGCTTCATCCGGTAGCCAAGCTTCCTGCCGAGCACCACGGCAAAATCGTGGGCCGTATCAAGGTTCTGTCTCGAATTGTCACCTACCAGAAGGACATGCCACAAGACGGCCGTATCGACGGCGAGACTACCGGACTGGCCAAGCCGATGCGCGTGTCCACCTATCCCACCGTACACGGTGAGAAGATCGTGGTGCGTGTGCTCGGCACAAACCCCGTCCTATTCTCCCTGGACCAGCTGGGATTCCGGGAAGAAGTGGTGACGGCGCTCCGCGATATCGTGCAACGGCCTCAAGGCGCCTTCCTGTTGACCGGCCCCGCTTCGAGCGGAAAGACGACGTCGATCTATGCCTTGTTGCACGAGCTCTATCATTTGCGCGGCGCGGTGGCCAATCTGGTGACGATCGAAGACCCGGTCGAATACCGGCTCAATTTCGCCACGCAGACCGAGATCAATCCTCACGCCGGGTTTACCTACGATGCGGCGCTTCGTTCGGTTCTGCGGCAAGACCCGGAAGTCATCATGTTGGGCGAGGTACGCGATTCGGAAACGGCGCGTGCCGCCATTCAGGCCGGGCTGACAGGGCACTACGTCATCAGCACCATTCACAGCGGCATTGCCGCGGGCGTATCGACGCGGCTTATGGACATGGGCATCGAGCCTTACATGATCACGTCCTGCCTCGCGGGTGTGCTTGCCCAACGTTTGTTGCGGCAGAATTGCCCGAAATGCGCGGCGAAGTACAAACCACCCGAGGCCTTGCTCAAGCAGTACGGACTCAATGCGCGATCCGGCAAATTCCAACGCGGAGCCGGTTGCGCCAAATGCCACGGCATCGGTTACCTCGGACGCACGGCTGTCGGAGAGTTTCTGCCGATGTCGGACGAAGTCGCGGAAGCCATTCTGGATCGGCGTCGGACCGCGGACATTCACGAGATCGCCGTTCGCAGCAAAATGACCACCCTCACGCAGGACGCTTTGCAGGTGGTGTTAACAGGACGAACGACCTTGGAAGAAGTGCAGCGCGTGCTGCCCGTTGATAAGAAAGTGGACTGACGCGCGCCGGCTCACTCAGGCCGCAATGTTCAGCGGAGCAACGGAGCGCTTGCTTAGTGCATCGGGGGATGCATGCCGGAAATCTGCGTGAAGCACATGAATACGCTCCCGTATACGATGCCGATGCCTATGGCAATGGCAAGGAGCACAAACGGGGCGCAGATGTCCACGAGAATCCTCGATGTCTTCAGCGCTTCGCGACGGTAGGTGCGCGCAAGCCTGCCTAACGTGTCCGCCAGGTACCCGCTGCTTTCGCCCAACGTCAACATTTCGCGGTAAGCGGCAGGTATCAGTTCTTCGCCTTTCAACGCCACGTTTAACGAGTCGCCTTCTTTCACGCGCTTCGTGATCCTAAGGAAGATCTCCTGAAAGACAGGATTGATTCCCGATGTCGCCGCCGTTTCGAGGGCCGCCGCAAGCGGTACGCCTCCGCCAAGCAGCCGGAACAAGACCGCCGACACGTGCGCAAGATTTCGTTTGATGAAGATGCTCCTCAGTCCTGGGACTTTCAGCATCAGGCGGCCAACTTGTTTGGCGGATTGCCCGCCCACGCCCTGCGTTCCCTTGGAATAGAAGTAGAAGATAGCCGCGAATACGATGAGCAGGGAAACGGCAAGCACGATGTTGGTTGCCCACGGATATTCGCGCAGGTAGATGAGGGCGCGCAACGGCAATGGCGGCCTCACTTCAAACTCCGACACAATGAGCGCAATCTGCGGCAGCGTCCACAGCCACGTCACCCACGCCATGGCAATTCCAAACAGCAGCACCGCCCCAACATATACAAAATGACTGACGAAATGGGTGTAGAACTTTCCGGAGGCAATCAACTCCTCTTCCAGTTCGCAGAGGCATTCATACACACGTCCGGTCTCTTCGCCGCTTCGCACAAGGTCGATGTAGTACTTTGGAAAGAAACGGCCCCGGCGTTCCATCGCCCGGTGGAGGCTGTCGCCCTCAGAGATATTCTGGCGGATGGCCAGCAACAGGTCGCGAATTTGTAAGCTCGGCGAATCCAGCGCACATACCATGAGTCCATCGACCAGCGGAGCCTTCGCCTTGACCAGGCGCGTCAACTGCCGCGTGACCAGGATTAAGGCCTGCTGGCGGCGCGAGTCGGACAGGTAACTGGGACCGCGCCAACGCGCCCCTATCTCCTGTATGCCGCCCGGTGATGTTGATGTCGCCATCGTGTCAACGTCCCTTTATGCAGATTCAGCGCGCCACACTACGACGCAACCAGACTCGACAAGTTGAACACGGGCATAAAGGCCGCCGTGATCGTGAAAAGCACCAGCAACGCAATCAGCGCCACGAAGAGCGGCCCCATCAACACCGACGCCAGCCGCGCCCAGTGGGCCACTTCGCGATCGCAGATGTCCGCGAGATTCAGCAGGGCTTCGCCCATGTCGCCGTGTTCTTCCGATTGTCCCAACAACCACACGAAACTGGGCCGGAACAATCGGGTCTGGCTGAGCGCGCTCGAAAGCGTCTCTCCCTTCGATACAAGCATCGCGGCGTCGAGTCCCGCCTGACGGAACACTCCGCCACCAGCCGTCGATCCCGCTAGTATCAGACTCTCCGTTGTCTGGGCTTTGTTGTTCAGCAGCAGCCCTAACGTCCGGCAGAAGCGCGCTATTAAAGCCGTCGTGTAGACGGGACCTAACACGGGAAATCCCATCTTCGTGCGTTCCACGAAAAGATCCGCCGATCCGCCGTTCCGGCGCATCTTGGTCAGAAACATCCGCGTCAATACCACGGCCAATGCCAGGATTCCTAGTTTCAGGATGAACCCCAGCACGCCACCCCATCGGACAAATTCACCGATACTCAACGCCAGCTTCGTGGCCATCGGCAGGCTGTCCAGCTTTCCAACCGACGCGTAGATTTCCGCATACTGCGGTATCACCACGGCGCTCAGGTACGCAAGTATGGAGAGTGTCGCGACCAGCAGAAACACCGGATAGGCCAACATTTCGCGCATTGAATTGCGGATATCCGTCATTCGATTCGAATACGTTGCCAAATGGCTCAGGACACCTGGCAGGTTACCGGTCTGCTCCCCGGCCTTGATCAAACTGAGAAACACCGGCGGAAACGAATCGGCATGGCGGCTCAACGCTTGATCGAGCGATTCGCCCATTTCCAGGTGCTTGTGGATGTCCTCCAGAACGGCCTTCAGCTTGGGCGAATGCACGTCTTTCGCCAGCAACCCCATCGCGCTCGACAGCGGCAGATGGCTCTGCGTGAAGATCTCCAACTGTTCGGAGATCAGCGATACATCCTTCCAGCTCAGGTTCACCGCTTTGACCGGCGATGCTTCAACTTTGCCCACCGGCCTGATGGTGTTCACCCGGAAGCCCCGCTCGCTCAACGCCAACGCAATCGCGTGAGGAGACTCGCCCTCCATCTTTCCCGTTTGGATGTTTCCATCCGGGTCTAAGACTTCGTAGGAGAATTCCGGCATCTTCAGTTCCCTCGCGGCTCCCAGCAGCCGTATTCAGACACTCGCGCTTCTACAGACTTCTCGCGCCGGCTCGTCCACAGGCTGTCCTGCGTACGGCCCCGTCGCGTTCAATTACAGCAATCTCCACGATACTTGCTTAAGTGGGATCTTCGCCGTCGAATCGACTGGCGTTGCCACTCCGGTGTCGCGGCGAAACACCACTTCAATCGCGCGCTTCACGGCATGCCGCTGCGCCACCGCATACACCGTGTACACGCCCGCTTCTGCGGAATCGTCCACGGCGCCATCCTTGTTGTTATCGACCGCATCCGCAGCCCAATCCACTGCGATCGCAATGAACTGCACGCCCGGCAACTCGGGCGTGCTGGCAGGAGCGACACCCGGAGCATTCAAAGCAGGCAACAGGCGCGCGGCAGTCGCGCCGTTCCATTCCGCGGGACGTTGCCATTGGTCGATGCCAATGTTGCTGGTGCCGCCATTTTCCAACCCTAGCCGGCTTTGTTCGGCCGCCCACTCCGCACCCTGGAGGCTCAACTCCGAGTCGACGAACGCCTCGACGTGATTTCGGTTATAGATGAGAGCGGTCGCAACGGTGCTCGCAATGATGCTCGCAAACACGATAAACACGAGCGCTACAACCAGCGCCCCGCCGCGAGATTCACTATGACATTGGCTCGCCATCTTCAGTTCCTCGGAGCCGCGAACGCGGTCAACCGCGCGCCGGCCGAATTCGTAAATTTGCCGCCCGCGCGCGTCTCCACAGTAATCAGTATGCCGCCCGCCGCGGACTCGAACCACAGTCCCCGGTTCAGAATCCCGTCCTCGTTGACGTCTTCGCCGGCATCCAGCGCGTTGTTGCCGTCTCGGTCTTCACTGGCGATCAAGCCGTTCGCGATCACCCGCGCAGTCCCCTTGTCGGAAAGCAATATCAACTGCGATTCGCGCAGGCCATCTTGATTGGCATCGTCATAGTCACGCGTCAACGTGCAGACGCCACTCAGTTCAGGTGCCCCGGCCGCATCGACTGCGGAACCGTTCCCGTCTGCATCGACCGCTACCCGGTACGTGAGCTTCTCGCCGGGAAGGCCTGACAAGCTCGACGCCGCCGCTTGCCGTATCTCGTCCGATATCGCTTGAATGGCTTTGCGCGATTCGTCGCGCGCCGTCACCTTGCGCATCATCACGTTAGATGCCCCGCTCATGCTGAAGTACAACTGCGCCACGACGCCCATCAGAACGACGAACAACGTGCACGAGATCAGGAGTTCGATCATCGTGAATCCGCGCCGGTCCATCACGTTCATTGCTGGCATATCGCCCCCGTTGTGAGTTGGACCGGCACGCCCCGGGCGTCCTTCCGGGTTAGCGTGACACGGACTGTCAGGGGGACCGTCAAAGGTGAGGTCAATGTCGCCGTATCGACGGGTACCGAGTGGTAATTACCATCGACCGACTGACACTGTACTTGCCAGGATTCGCCGCTTTCCGGGGCAACCACGGATTGAAACGTACCCGCCACAATCTCCCCAGGCGCCGCGTGACGTAAACTATCCATATAACTGGACATACGCACGGCGGCGCGCTCGCGCTGCTCCGTGACCGAAGCCAGCCGGTTGAGCGAAATGAGCGAACCTACCAGGAGTGACAGGGTAGCGGTGAGAACGACAAGCGCAAACACCACTTCAACCAGCGCCATGCCCTTCTCGTTTCCGAGCAGTCTCCCCCGATCCTTCAGATTTATCGGCACTGGAGCATCCTTATGACCTAATGCTGACCTAATGCTACTCAGAGTCTAGTACTTGCATTGTGCCCCAATCAATCGGTCTTGTCAACGCGACCGCGCCACAAAATCGCGAAAAACACCTCGCAAATCCCCCAATGCCCACTCGCAAAGAAAGTCGTAATTCAACGCTAACATTGTCAAATTAGCGTATCGGTGCTATGGTATGGCTAGGGGCTGCATTCGGGGTGCCTCAGCCCAAGGACCTTAGCGTACTCGGCGATCTTTGTCTCATTGTCTCTTTGGTATCCGAACCGTGAGAGCACTGTCCCGGTTTGAACCGGGAACAACAGGGGAGTGAGTCCGATGTCTAAGAGAAGTCCTGGTTTTACGCTCATCGAATTGCTTGTCGTGATCGCAATTATCGGAATTCTGGCCGCAATCCTCTTACCGGCCTTGGCCCGCGCCCGCGAAGCCGCGCGCCGCGCCAGTTGCGCCAACAACCTGAAACAGATTGGCCTTGTGTTGAAGATGTATGTGAACGAGTCTAAGGGGGAGAAATATCCGCCTCTAGCTGGCGGCCCAGCATATATCCTTGATGGCGTGACCGGTGAGGCCGCAATGAGTGGCTGCAATATCTCGAAGAATCCCGACCAATCGGTTAACCCACAATCGATCTATCCCGAGTATTGCACAGACTGGAACATTTTCGTTTGTCCTTCTGCTCCCGATAGGGCAGATGCAGAGGAGATGCTCAGAGTGATTAGTGATGGCTGTCCGTACGCCGGCATGGCAGACGATTTACAGGATAGCTACCTCTACACTGGCTGGGTTGTTGATGGCTTAGATATCGGCGATGCCACAATGCAATTCCCGGGCTATCCAGTAGATATTTCCGCACAGTACGGTCAAGCGATGCTTGTGTTACTGGATGCAGGATCGCTGCAGACAAGCGATCCTCTCCCCACTCCAGAAGCTGCAGCAGACGCGCGCGCTGCACTTGATAGCGATTTGGACCTGGGTGGTGGATTGGGTACTGGCGGGCGAGACTCTCTGCTCCGGCTTCGCGAAGGAGTGGAACGTTTCTTAATCTCTGATATCAATAATCCCGCCGCGTCAGCGAAGGCCCAATCCGAAGTAATCGTCTACTACGACATCGTCAACGCCGATCCCAGCTCATCCGGTGTAGGTTCTGCAATGAACCACGTGCCTGGCGGCGGTAATGTCCTTTATATGGATGGTCACGTTTCTTTCTTGCGTTACTCTGAGACCGGGGAACCTCCAGCCAATGGGCTTACCGCGAACACGATTTATGTCATTTCAAGTTATGGTGCTACACTCTAAATTCTGGAGTCCATAGTACCGAAGAGGGCAGGGTTTCGGCCCTGCCCTCTTCGTATTTCTGCCCGCTATCTGCTACTCTTCCTGCTCACACGTAGTAGGAACCCCACCTCATGACAGGCATTGGCACGATACTCAATGTCGCCACCGTATCCGTCGGCGGCGCATTCGGATTGCTCCTTGGCCACCGGCTTTCGGACTCGTCGCGCAGGACGGTCCTGACCGGACTCGGACTTTGCTCCATGGCGCTGGGCGTCAAGATGGCGTTCGCCTCCCAGAACTTCCTGATTGTCATCATGAGCGTGCTTGCGGGTGGGATCATTGGCAATTGGCTTGGCATCGAGATGTATCTCGCCACCGTCGGCGACCGATTGCAGGTAAAGGTGGCGCGCAACGGCAGTCCCCAGGCCCGTGTGACCGAAGCCTTCGTCGCGAGCAGTGTTCTGTTCTGTGTCGGTCCTCTTGCAACGCTCGGCGCGATTCAAGACGGTCTATTCGGAGACTACAAGCTGCTGGCCATGAAGAGTCTGCTCGACGGCTTTTCAGCGATGGCGTTTACGGCGGCAATGGGGTGGGGGGTGTTGTTAAGTGTCATCTCGATAATTGCGTACCAGGGCGGGCTCACGATGGCTGCGTTTCTGCTCGCCGGTATGTTCCCGAACGGCCTTCCGGAAAACAACCCCGCCGTCGTCGAACTCGGCGCCACGGGTGGTGTTCTTGTACTGGCCATCGGCCTTGGCCTTGCCGACATCAAACGCATCCCCGTGGCCGACTACCTGCCCGCACTCGCCATTGCACCGGCCATAGTCCTCGGATTGCATTGGCTTGGCATTGCGGTATAGCGTCACGGGGACACTGCGTGTACATCGAACGCGACGGTGGCCCGTGCCTCGTCAGACTGCGTTCAATTGTCACCTTGAGTTTGCCTGTCATCCTGAGTCCTACTTGTCATCCTGAGCGGGGCAACCGCGCGAGCGCGGGTTTTGGTGATAGAAATGACGGGCAGGGAGTCGGCCCTGGCTCGGCATCGGACAACATGTGCTCTCGTTCACTACTCACACCGTCTGTTCCTCCTGCGCGCCGCACGGCGCAAAACATAATAGCCTGGGGCAGAGTCCTCCGAAGCCCCGAGACGCAGTCGAGGGGCGAAGGAGGACGACGCCCCAGGTCAGCAACCCACCCCAATGACCGCTCTGAAGGAGCACCACATGCAAGAGGCTCGGCCTGCTTCTTAGGAGCGAAGCGAAGGATCTGGCTTAAGAAATTGACTGCCTTGCCAGATGCAAGTCCCCCTAATGCGGACTCAGCATGACAAAAAAGCACTATCAAGTTCCTCCGTGAATCGGTGGCCGCAGGGCCTATCCTGTGAATCCTGTTCATCCTTGTTGAGACTCTCTATTGAACAAGGATGCACAGGACACGCAGGATGAAGGCACTGGACTCATTCAATCAGTGTTGCCTCATTGCGCTGCCAGAAATCGCCGGCTGTTCGTGTGCAGGGTACCCGATGCGAGACGAGGGACTTGAAGAGTCTCTTTTTGAAATCGCGTTTTCCTGCGTCCGTAACAATAGGAGATCGGAGACCCTGTCAAAGCGAAAGATGCTATGCTGAGCGCTCTCAACGCAACGCCGCATGAGCGTTGTGCTTGCCATGGAAGAATTCCAGCAAAAAGAGAGGCGTGTTGCTTGTCATCCTGAGTCCGCCTCCGGCGTACGCAGCATGACAGGAACTCTGTCAAGTTCATGTATCCTTTAAGTTTCTTTGGCCCTTATTACTCCACGAGGTTGCTCGATGAACGCTGAAATCGTGATGATTGGCACCGAACTCTTGCTCGGCCAGATCGTCGACACCAACGCCACACACATCGGCCAGGTGCTCGCCGAAAACGGCATAGGCCTCTACCAGAAGACTACCGTCGGCGATAACCGCCGCCGCATCGTGAATGTGCTCGAAGCTGCCCTCCAACGTGCCGATGTCGTCTTGACCTCCGGCGGACTTGGCCCCACGGAAGACGACCTCACCCGCGAGGCTGTCTCGGATGTGTTTCGCCAACCCTTGGAGATGCGGCCCGAGCTGCTGGAGGAGTTGCAGAAGCGATTCGCGTTCATCCGGCGACCCATCACCGACAACAACAAGAAACAGGCAACGGCCCCCGTTGGCGCGACGATCATCCCCAATCCCAACGGCACCGCGCCGGGAATCATCTGCGGCGATGCCCGCGGCGAGATCATCTGCATGCCCGGCGTGCCGCACGAATTGAAGGCCATGCTCGCCGACAGCGTTCTTCCGTACTTGCGCGCAAAGTACGGTATCAAAGGGGTCCTGCACTACCGCGTGTTGAAAGTCTGCGGAATGGGGGAGTCGTGGGTCGATGACCGCATGGGCGACCTGATGGCGACCCTGGAGAATCCCACCATCGGGGTGCTCGCGTCGCACGAATGGGTACGCATTCGCATCACGGCGCGCGCAGACAGTATCGAGGAAGCCAACACGATGATCGACGAAGTCGATGCGAAGGTGCGCGAGCGTCTGCCGGGACTCATCATGGGCGTCAACGACGATACGCTGGAGGGAGTCGTTGCGAATCTGCTCACGCAACGCGGTTGGACGATTGCATTGGGCGAGACGTTTTCGGGCGGCGTCATTGCGCAACGGCTTGCCATTTCCGGCGCGGCGTGTTTTGCGGGCGCGGAGGTGATGCCCCCGCAGGCGTTGGCTGGCAACAACTACACCGAGTCGGCGCGCGCTTTTGCTCAAGTCGTTCGCGAGAGGTTCCAGTCGGACTGCGCCCTGGGCGTGGCGACCGACGAGGAGACGCGTACGATTCATGCCTGCTTCACTACCCCCGAAGGCCAGACCCACTGGGAAGCCGGGTACGGAAAACTTGATCCGCTTACTCAGCTTCGTACCGGCGTCACCTGCCTCGAACGCATCCGGCGGCATCTGCTCGGCGTTGAGTCCCCTCGCATGCAAGACCCACGGAGAGCTTAGCCAGGGGGGAGGAATTTTAGATTTTAGATTTTGGATTTTAGATTTTGGATTGAAGAGGCCGTGGCGGGATATCAGGATCGCCTCAAGTCTTCTGTCATGAGTCGAACTACTCACCGACCCTCCCATTACCTTCGAGGAAGTCGTTCTAAAGTCGGCTCTGGCGGAAATCGGAGACTGACGCAAGCGCAGCGAACGAAGTGAGCGAAGACGTGTCTGTCCCCGATT
>JAIBAQ010000085.1 GCA_019695095.1 Candidatus Hydrogenedentota bacterium | reverse complement strand
CCCCGCCAGCACAAACGCCGCCGCGGCAAAGAAGATGATTCGTCGTGAGTTCATCATGATAGGAGTCTCCCTTGGTACAGGCAGTCTATGACGATACGGACCGCAAGGCAAGGGGGAAAACACGAAGAAAGGGCTGCTTATCCGCGCAGTACCACATGATCATCGCCAAAGGCGCTACGCATTCCGCACGGAGGGCACTGAGATACACCGACCTCGACAAGGAGCACGACTCTCCCTCTGCCTGGGCGAGAGAGGTATTGGTGAGAGCCCACGCATTCCGCACCAAAGGTACCAGACATAGAAGCTTGGTGAGGGCCTACATACTCCGCACCGAAGGTGCCGGACATAATAGCCTGGGGCAGAGTTTGGGAAAATTCGTTGCGAACGAGCAACGAACAATCTCAAACGCCGCCCTAGGAAACCGCCCCCCAAAAGGCGCATCGCCCTGAAGGGGCCCCTCACGCGCAATACTTCGCGCATACGCACCCGCGCTTGTTCTATAATCCCTGCACGTACCCCATGTGCCGGAGGCGGGGGTAGGTCCAGACTAAGACGATTATCCTCCGTAGACAAACACAGACGGTTGAGGGGAGTAACACTATGAAGAAATGGATTCTGCTTGGAGCGTTGGTTGCCTTGCTGCCGATGGCGGCAGTTGCGGCCCCGCCCGCCGGCGACGGTTGGGTATCGCTATTCAACGGCAAAGACTTCACGGGCTGGAAAGTACCGGCGGGCGCCGCGAAATGCTGGTCCATCGTCGACGGCACAATCGACTGCGATCCCAAGTCTCCGCTCGAAGGCGAGACCGCCCTGTGGTCCGAGAAGGAATACGGCAACGTTGAGATCTACTGCGAATGGAAGATTAAGCGCACCGAAGGCACCTACGACATGCCCACCGTCCTTCCTGACGGCTCAGATAAGAAGGATGCAAACGGCAAGGTCATCTTGACGCCCACGCCCAATGCAGACAGCGGCATCTACCTTCGCGGCACACCCAAAGCGCAGGTCAACATTTGGTGCTGGCCTGTCGGTTCTGGCGAAGTCTACGGCTATCGCACCGACACCGCCCAACCCGCGGACGTTCGCGCCGGCGTGACCCCAAAGAAGAATGCCGACAAACCTGTCGGCGAATGGAATACCTTCCTCATCACGATGAAGGGCGACCGTCTCACGGTAGTCCTCAACGGCGAGAAAGTCATCGACAACGCGCAACTTCCCGGCGTGCCCGAGAAAGGCCCCATTGCGCTCCAACTCCACGGCGGGTACAACGAAGAGACCAAGACCTGGAACGGCGCATCCAGCCTCGTCCAGTTCAAGAATATCTACGTCCGCGACGCGAAATAACGCAAACGCTGGATTGGCATAAAGCCCCGGAGACCACCTCGGTCCTCCGGGGCTTCTTCATTTCTTGTGTCTCGCGCCCCATAGGACCTATAGGTCCCATAGGTCCCATGAAAATGCTTCGCTTCATGGTGCAGACACGTTGCGCTACCAGACGCCAGCCCGCTTCCGCGAAATAAACAACGAAGCGGTTATTCGTATCCACTCCAAAGTGGTGTGTAGAGATAGACGTACTCGCGCAACTCATCCGTACCGTCGCCGTTCTCGGCAGGATTCTCAATCGGCGCTTTCGCCTGGTATTTCACAAACTCAACGTGACCGTCCATATACAGCACATTACAGCCGCCGGGCAGGTGATTGAACTGACCCGTCGCAACCACCGGCGGATCCCAATCGTCGTTGTGCGCCGCCCACGCGTCGTACATCAAGAATATCGTACTCTGCGCCTGGGCTGTCGCCGCAGGGTTGTTGATGTCCGTAATAAAAAATCGCTCAACCCCTTCCCGCATCCGGTACAAGGTCGTTGGCCACGCTGCCCCACCGTCGTCGGTTGCCCACCAGTATTCACTGGTTCCCTGCATCTGCGACTCGGAAATGTCCTCCATGTGCATGCCGCCGACATACTGCTGCGCGCCGTATCCAACGCATCCGACGCTATCCAGATTGGGCGCATTGACTTCTCGAACCAATCCTTCCCAAATCAGTCCGTATCCGTTAATGATCTGCACCATCAATACCTGCCCGGTCGTCCTGGTCGCGTTGGGCAAGTACACATACGAGACTGGAGTCGAAAGCTTGATGTTGAGACAAAGTTGCGCATCCTGCGGATTCGCCGAAGCCGCAACCTTCTCGGCTACATTCTGTATCTCTTGCGCATAGTCTTCATTCTGAATGAATCCGTTCGGTGGCCCATCCGACCAGACGGTCACCTTCGTCCGCGCGTCGGACGGACAAAGAGCAATATTTGGATCGGTCCAGTAATCGGGATAAATCCACTCGCTGCCAATTCCTGACCCATAGAAGAATCCAGAACCGTCCACCACCGGTATCGTCGTCATGCCAGGCGGAAACTTCTCGCCCTTGGCTTCGTTTGCATACATCTTGCAGATGAGGCCCCACTGCTTCAGATTGTTCGCGCATGAGGCCCGTCGCGCCGCTTCGCGTGCGCGCGCCAGCGCAGGAAGCAGTATGGCCGCAAGAATCCCGATGATCGCGATGACCACCAGCAATTCTATTAGCGTAAATCCTCGTTTACCGGTCATTGTCGACACTCCCACTATCCACTCTCAGGGACTTTAGAATGCCAAGAGTTCGTTTCTTATTATACCTTCGGGAAAAAACCGGCCAAGGCCCACTCTAGCTCCTTCACCTCCTTTCAGGATGCCCTCAAGGTAGTCTCATTCCTCGAAGAAGCCGCTGCGCACTCGGTTTCTTCCGTTAACTTATGTATCTCAATCCCAAGCATTTAGTCCGTACAGCGGCCCGCTGGCCGGCCGTACCGTCCGCACCTGCCGTGCACCTCAGACGTGTTCGTATGTGCTGGGTTCCATCTCGTTTTCCAAGTCCTCCTCCGACCCGAGCCACTGATAGATTCCAACTCCAAATCCGGGAAGCGTAATCCGCCCGCCCTCGCATGGCGCGCCCAACAACCGAAATACCTGCTCGGAAACTCGGACAGTCCGCTCTTCGGACGCAAGGTTAAGGAGGAACAACACCTTCACCCCATCCCGTTCGCGCCACGAGACATCCACTTCCGCGGGCGCATTCACTACACGTTGAACGCCGGATTCGTCCAGAATTGAGGTCAGCAAATCCTCGTAGAAAGCGGGTTCACCAAACGCCCCAAAATAATAGGCGGTTCCCGCTCCAAATCGATTCTTCGCCAACGCCGTCTCGCCCTGGAACGGAGCCTCCGTGTACACGGCTATGCTCTCCGCGCCTTTCAGTGACAGCGCATCGGCCCAACACGTCACGCGATACAAACGCCCTTTCGCGGTCTCCACCTTGATCTCGGCCGAACCCAGCGGGTCGTAGTCGTCCACTTCAAGCCCGACAAGCTCACTCAAGAAGGCTGGCAATGGTTCCGTACGGCACACGTTCTCCGTATTCTTCACTCCCGTGCGCGCGCCCACTATCAGGGTCCCTCCTTGGCGCACATAGCTTTTGAACCGGTCGGCCTCAGCGCTCGATATGATGTGCCAGCCAGGCAGAATGACCAATCGGTATTGCGCCAAGTCCACGGACAAAGGAACGATATCGACATTAAGACCTTGCTGGCGCAACGCACGATAATAACGGCTCACTTGGCGCCAAATGTCGAGTCCCTCTGCCTGCGGCTGAATCTGAAACGCATAGTGCTGCTCATACGAGTTGAGAATGGCCACCTCGCTGCGCACCCCGGTCCCATCCAATGTCACGGACAACGAATTCACTTCCCGCGCGAAGTCGCTCAGCGCCCAATACCTCCTGCGCGGCTTCCCATCGTGATTCAGCGCCCCGTGCCAGAACTGCTCGGCTCCGTACAGACACGACCTCCACCGGAAAAACACCACCGCGTCCGCCCCATGCGCGATCGTCTGCCACGCCCAACACCGCAATTGCGCGTCCGACGGACGGCGCCCCATTCGCTCCCAACCCGTGATGCCGTTCTGCTGCTCCATGACCCACGGATTACTTTGTTTGATCCCGCGCATCGCGTCCGCAGTCATGTCCGGGCCCATGTCGTTCACAAACCAAGGCGTGCTCGGATAGTTGTCCCAACAGACAAAATCCAGATTGCGCGCAAGATCGTAGTAATCCATGGAGCCGTGCAGCCCCATCAGGTTGTGCGTTACGAATCGCTCCGGTGATTTGGCCCGTAGAATGTCGATCTGCTCTTGCTGAAATCGCACCGTCGCTTCCGACTGAAAGCGGCGAAAATCGAGCTGCAGCGAAGGATTGTGCGCGTCCCCGCACTTCACTTCCCAAGGCAACGGAATCTGCTGCCACTCCGAGTACTCATGACTCCAGAACACCGTTCCCCACGCCCGATTGAGTGCGTCGAGCGATTCGTACCTCCCCCGGAGCCATTCATGAAACCTCGCCTGGCAAACCGGGCAGTAGCAGAGATTGCCTCCAAACTCGTTGTCTGTCTGCCACCCAATCACGGCGCTGTGATTTCCAAACTGCGAGGCCATCGCATCTACGATTAATCGCGAGTGCCTGCGCATATCGGGATTGTTCAAACACCGCTGCTGCCTCGTGCCAAAGCCAAGCCGGTAACCCCGCTTGTCCGCGGGATAAATCTCAGGATACTTGGCGTGGAGCCAAGCCGGCGGGCTCGCCGTAGGCGTTCCCAACACACACGCAATACCGGCACTTTCCATCATCCCCAGAACGGTGTCCAAGAAACCGAACTCGAAGCGCCCCTCCTCGGGCTCCATTCGAGACCACGCGAACTCTCCCATTCGGACAACACGGATCCCCGCGTCGGCCATCTGAGCGACATCCCGCTCCCAACGCGAAGGCTCCCAGTGCTCAGGGTAATACGCAACTCCTACACGCATTTCTTACTGTCCACCCTTCCTCAAGCAATCTCTCGATCAGAACCCGGAGCGCCCGGTACAGCCCAGAACCACCTCAAACCTCCTCACGGCGTCCAAAGTTCGGTCTATCGTACAAAATTTACTATATCATATTTTGCACTATAGTTCAATCACATTATCGCCCAAAAGAATTAAATCCATAAATACAATCCAGTCAAAACGTTATGAACTAACCAGTCACCGATTCGACTCAAGGCAGGTCTTCTCGTCGCACAGACTCCCTGAACAGGGTCATTCTCGTGTGCACTGTCTTTTGGCGTTGTTGATGGGGATACGAAATGCTGTAACTCGGACGAAACACGGAATCCTTCTTACCGTGCTCTTCCCCGACGCGCACAATGCGAGTACGGCGCTCTACTAACTGACTTAGACGGAACGGACAGACGCCCGCTCGATAAGCGCATGCTCGATTACATGCTCCATGTGACCCCGGCGATGCTTGCCGTTGATGATCGCCAGCAGCATCTCCGCGGCAATTTCGCCCATCCGGCGGGGAAAGACCGACAGTGTGGTCAGCGGCGGGCCCAACACTTCACCAAGCTCGATTCCATCGAACCCCACAACGCTGACGTCCTCAGGAATTCGCAATCCAAGCTCATATGCGGCCCGGTAGACGCCAATAGCTACCAAGTCGTTGCAGCATTCGATCGCAGTCGGCCGGCTCGCCGAATCCCGAAGCACATTCAACGCGGCCTTGTATCCATCGTCCGACGTGTCCCCTCCTCGCACAACCATCGAGCTGTGAAACTCGATATCGTGCGCCACCAGGCTCTCCATAAAACCCAGAATCCGCTCCTTGGCGATAGCCGATTGACTGGGACCTGTCAGGCACAATATGCGACGATGGCCCCTCGATATCAGGTAATCGGTCGCATCCCTGCTGCATTTTCGGTCATCGAACCACACCGCACTCGTCTGCACCCCCGGCGCCCGCATAATCGTCACCAGCGGCCTGCCCAATGCAACCACGCGCCGAATGTGACTCTCGTACCGGGCCATCTCACCCGCAGCCATAATGTATCCGCGGAGGTTGTACTCTCCCAACGCATCGAACGCGGCAATCCCCTCTCTGGGGTCAAGGTCGGTCCCATAATGCAGGAGATGGTGGAATCCCTCGGGAGCAAGCACCTTGTCGATGCCTGTAATCAACTCTGTGTAAAACGGATTGTTGATATTACCGATCACCGCCCCGATAATCTTCGACAGCTCGGCCACCATTGAACGCTGTACAAGCCCGTTCTGGTAACCGTGCTCGCGCAAGACTTCCAGGACTTTTTCGCGGGTTTTTTCGGTAACACCCGGTTTGCCACCAAGCACGGCAAAAACCGTCGTTCTCGACACTCCGCTTAAATCGGCAATATCCTTAGCGGTGAGCATTTTACAAAAGCACGTTTCGGGTTCCGAGCTAACCAATCCTTACTTGAACTATCGTATACCCAACACTTGTTGAGTGTCAACCGATCCGAACATCCCCGCCTCAAGACCAGAAAAAGAGATGAACTGCATTCAAAACGCAGAAGCATAAAAAGCGAACTATCGTTCACTCACGAATTTCAAGAACTACAAGATATTCGCGATTTTCTACAAACCCCGCCACATCGGGAACCGCCTACTTCTTTCCACTATCTCGGTTGCGCGGCAGACTCAGCCAACTCTTTTTGCCAGGTCGATCATTCATCACCCCACGATACGTCCCACAAAAGAGGTGAAATCCGTGTCTTCAATCAGTCTAATAGTGTCCACCGCAGTACGCAGCCTGGATTAGATTGGACGAAAGATGACTCCAAGCGGAAGAAACCTCATGAGAGCACTGGCCATCCTCACCGCAGTGATTGGAGAAGCCTGCGGCAATCAGTTCTATATCAGCCCATTGGGAAACGACTCCAACAACGGCTCCTCACCCGAATCTGCCTGGAAGACCCTGTCGCGCGTGAACAAACAGAGACTCGAACCGGGCGACACCGTCCACCTTGACGGCGGCCACGAGTTCGAAGGAAACCTCGTTTTCGATTCCAGCGACTCCGGCCACCCATCCAATCCGCTTACCGTCACGTCCTACGGACAAGGCCGCGCAACCATCCGCGTCGCACAAGGCGACGGCGTATTCGCGGAAAACCGGAGCGGCATCCACCTGAAGAATCTGACAATCCGCGGGCCCGGCCGAACCGACACAGATGGCGGCCACGGTATCCACTTTGTGGCCTCTTCCGTCAACGGCGAGAAATATGCAGGTATCCTCTTCGACAATCTTGATGTAAGCGGCTTTTCCAAGAATGGCATCTTCATTAAATCGAACCATGCCTCGGACCCCGGATTCTCAGACCTGTCATTATCGCATTGCGAAATCCACGACAACGGACTCAACGGCGTTGAAACCGCTGGGGTCTTCCGCCGGGGTAGCACGCCAAACTTTGCGCACAAAAACGTGACCGTCAGAGACTGCTCGTTTCACCACAACACAGGCACGCCGGGCTTACCCAGTCATTCCGGCAGCGGCATCGTCCTGGCCTTCGTCGACGGCGCGCTTATCGAGTACTGCGAAGCCCACCACAACGGTGGACTGAACAACGCGCCCGGCGGCGGCCCCGTCGGCATTTGGGGATGGGAGGTGAACAACCTCGTCATCCAGTTCTGCGAATCGCACCACAACGAGTCGCAGGGCGGCGATGGCGGCGGATTCGACATCGATGGCGGCGCGACCAACTGCGTCATGCAATACAACTACGCGCACGACAACGCAGGCGCGGGATTCGGCATCTTTCAGTTCCACGATGCGCACCCATTCCGCAACAATGTCGTCCGCTACAACATCAGCCAAAACGATGGCCAACGCAGAGGCGGCGGCATCGGCTTCTGGGCAAACGCTTCAAATGGCGGTATAAACGACACCCGCATCTACAACAACACCGTCTACGTCGGCGCGACGCAGAACGGCGCGGGCATCGACGACACCCTTGACTATGAGGGCCAGACGCACATGCGCAACGTCCAGGTCTTCAACAACATCCTTGTCACCGCGCCCGGAAAGAAAGCGATCAACATTCCGATTCCCGGAGACGCCTGGACGTTTCGAGGCAACTGCTACTACACCTACGGCGGACCTATTCAGATCGCCTGGGGCACCGACACGTTCTCGTCGCTCGACGCATGGCGCACATCCACCGGCCATGAAAGAGACTCGGGCCTCGAACTAGATCCCCGACTTATCCAACCCGGCGTGGGGCCAACCATCGGTGACCCGCGCAAGCTCCCCACGCTCACCGCCTACAAACTCAAATCCGGCTCGCCTGTGATTGGCAAAGGTCTCGACCTCAAGACACTTTTCGGTATCGATGTCGGTGCGCGCGACTACTACGGCGGCCCCATCCCCGCAGGCAACGGTTTCAGCATCGGTGCCCACGAATCCCCGTGACGTCCGCTTGCCGAGCTATGGATATTCAGGCGCGACGATGGAATACGCGACATACCGCAACTCACTCCACGCGGGAGTCTGTGGAAACGCGATTCCCGGCGCGAGCGGTCTCACTACCGGCGTGAACTGCACGCGTATACGTATCGCATCGCGCCCCGCCGTCAACGTGCTCCCAATCAAGAACTCGTCGTCGCGAAACCGGCGCTCCGATGTCTGCACGTTGTGCTGGGTGGCACCAAGTTCCTCTTTGGGATTCGAATAGATGCACGTATTGGAACCGGCTAAGTACCACACGCCCGCGCGCCGCCACTTCGGCTTCGCATCCCCGGCATCGCTCACGAACACCTCGGCGCGCTGGTTGGGATACGCGTAATCGAGCGTACGCCGGAGCAGCACACCGTGATTGTCCGGCCGCACGCGCATTGTGAACTCCGAACTCCCCGTCGTGTGCCGGCCCGTCTCGTCATGCTCGGGCCACAACGTCTGCGGCCCACCTTCAAAGACATGGCACACATCCTCTGGATCGGACCATTCGTAGCGCGACGTAATGCTCTCGGGCTCCGAGGCATCCGGCGACACGTAGTTGTGTATTTGCTCGCACGCCGGACTCCCAACATCCAGCTCATCGCTCCGCACCAACGTTGCCGACGGCAGGCCATACCAATACGCGACGGTCTCGTAATGCTCCTTCGACTGATTCACGGCGCCGTGTTCGAGCCGCAACACCGCGCGTTTCCCAAACGGCATAAGGTCGGACAACAAGAACCGATACGCCGATTCGATTCTATCCTTCGCATGCTTCGCGGACTTCTCGTCGCGCGCACCGCACGGATGCCCCGCAAACGGCAACGTCATGTTCCGTCCGCCCCAATAATCGCCGCCTCCGCCCCACTCTTCGGTTCCCGTGCCGTAACACTGCGGCGTGCGGCTGTCATCGAAGAAGAAACGCGGATCGCCTTCGAGCGTATTCAGGACCGCGTTGTGCGAAAAGATCCACGACATTCCGACAAACTGCCCCGACCAATCGCTCTGCCCTTCCGTCCCTTGCGTATCGAGCACCAGCAGGTCGACTCCAGGCACGGGTTCGGGGCGATCGACATACGTTGCGTGGAAATACCCCACATGCTCGGACGATTCGCGGTATGGAACGTGGATGACGCGTACATCAACCTGATCGATCGCGTCTGCGCCCGTGTTTTCGATGGAGATTGTCGCGCTCTTCTGAAACGGCATAGGGAAAAAGCATGCGAGCGTCACACGTTCCGCATCGTACTTCACATAGATCGGAAATCCCTTCACGAGATACTCACGTTCGCCGCAATTGTGCAAGGTCCCCGCCGCGAAGAACAGGCACAGCGGCGCTTCCACGGACGGCTCGGCACGATTGTCCCACGTCATTCTCAACCGAGCGCGTTCGATGGACTCCGCCTGGGCGCGCGGCACGGTAATTGTGAATGCGCGAATCACGCGAGGCCCTATCCCTTCGATGCGCGCCACCTCGTTGATTCCCGGCTGCAAGCTGAATGCCCTCGCAGCACACTCCCCGCCTTTCTTCTTGGCATCTGCTTCGGAGAAAAGCGGTGTCCCGGATTTCTCGATGAGCCGAATGACCTTGCCGCTCGGCGCTACGCTCGCGTTCCACGGTCGAAGCGAACGCGACAACCGCGCGCCGGGCGCATACTGATGATAGATGTAATACCCCGTGCCGTAACGCGTCCGCGAATACGCCATGCGAAACGACTCGTCAAACGCGATAGGCACCCAACTCAGGTCTGCCCCTTTCGTGTCCGACCACGTCCACGCCAACGGATTCGGCAATGCGCGCTCCGGCAAAAACACCGAACCCGGCACAGGACGATTTGGATCGGCCGTCGAACTCTCGCGAACAACGAAATCCTTGCCATCCACTTCGTAATGCCACGGGCTACCATGCCAATGGTTGTAGCGCGCAAAGTAGAGGACGCCCGGCCCTTCGACATCGAGCGTCACGTTGAAATCGTCCGCTTCCTGATACAGGAAATGGCTCGCGTCCGCGCCCTCATTGCCGCCCGCGCGATCGTACGTGCTCCGCATATACGCACGCACGCCGACACGCTGATACGGCCAGCGATCCCACATGAGAATGGAGTCTTCGCCAACCGGGATAACAGGGAACGGCCCCGAGGCCGACAAACTGAGGATTCCAATAGCGAACAGCGTTGCAGACGTGATCACGGGCAGACCCCTCCCCACACGGTGTCGGTCCCCCCGCGCCCAGTATACGAGGAATGTTACGCATATCAAAGGAAGTGAAGACGCACGCCGCGGAAGGCGGGTGCTACCGAATCGCAGCCGAGGGCGGCTGTGCCACGTTGACTGTCATCCTTCGTCCGCCTCCGGCGGACGAAGGATCTGGCTTTAAGACAAAGTGGCGCTCGATTCCGCGGCGGGACTGAGACCTGCGGTCACGAAGAGTGGCGCGGTCCGGAGACCGCGCCACAACAAGAACGCACACAAGGCTTGACGCAATTCATGGCCATATCAAAGACGCCCGGCACAGAGACCGGGCACTACACAAACACATGGACACCTAATGTGCGGCAGGCATCTTGCCTGCCTTTTGGTCTGGTGAGTCCATCCGCTCCCTTCCCTTAAGAGGATCTCCGGACCCTTGATGCGGTATTCTCCTTGAATTGTTGTTTCCTGAATGCAGGGAGGGCGGTTGCGCCTGTCTCTGAAGCACGGATAGGGGAGCCGTCGATCGCGTGATTGGCGTGTCCCGCGCACAGTGAGGGAGGTTATCGTGGAGAAACCAGGACTGAAGAAGCCGTGGACGCGCCGGCAGTTCATGCAGAAGGCCATGGCGGCCGCGGGCGGGTTTGCCGTTGCGCCGAACATCATTACGTCGGGCGCGTTGGGCGCGGCGGGGCGGACACCGGCAAGTGAGCGCATTACGGTGGGCGTCATCGGCGTGAGCGGGCGCGGGCGCGACGATATGCGCGCGTTCATGGCGCAGCCGGACACGCAGGTCGTCGCGGTGTGCGACGTATACAAAGAGCGCCGGGACATGGCGAAGACGCAGGTCGATCAGCAGTATGGCAATCAGGATTGCGCCACGTATATCGACATGTTGGAGATGTTGGACCGCAAGGATATCGACGCGGTGCTCATCGCGACGGGCGACAATTGGCATTCGGGTGCGTCGATCATGGCGGCGCGCGCGGGCAAGGACATCTACTGCGAGAAGCCGTTGAGCGTGTGCATCAATGAGTCGCGGGCGGTCGCAGAGACGATGCGTAAGCTGGGCCGCGTGTTTCAGTGCGGCACGCAGCGCCGCAGCCTCGGCAACTTCCGGTTTGCGGCAGAGTTGGCGCTCAGCGGCAAGCTTGGCAAGCTAAAGGAAATGCACGCGGAAGAGTCCTCCGGATTCCAAGTCCTCGATTACTCCATCCTCCCGGAAGAACCGGAACCTCCGAAGGACGTGTTCGATTGGAACCGTTGGCTGGGACCCGCGCAGTGGCGTCCGTATAACAGCAAATATCCGACGCGCGGATTCTGGAGCGGTCACGTGGATTTCAGCGGCGGCTCGATCTGCGAATGGGGCAGCCACACGGTCGATCTGTGCCAATGGGCGAACAATACGGACGATACGGGTCCGGTGGAGTTTTGGAAAGAGGACAAGTGGCATTGCGCGCGGTATGCGAACGGCGTGAAGCTCGTCATTCGCACGGGACTCCGGTTCGGGTCGTGCCCGGTGCGTTACGAGGGCGAGGAAGGCTGGGTGGAAACGGGCGACTCGGGCCAAGTGGACGCCTATCCGAAATCGTTGCTGGGCAACAAGGGGTTTGACGGGGGCTACCCGCAAGACAATCACGTGCGCACGTTCTTGGATTGCATCAAGACGCGGCAACAGCCGAACGCGAACGCGGACATCGCGCACCGTTCGATCAGCGTGTGTCACGTCGCGAATATCTGCAAGCGTCTCGGCCGTCCCATCAAGTGGGACCCCGTGAACGAAGTGTGCATCGACGATCCCGAAGCGAACCGCCTGACGTCGCGGGCGTATCGCGAACCTTGGTACCTCTAGGTCAAATCGCACGAAGCTCCGCGCGAGTTTCGTTTAGCTCTGTAAGAAAGGCATAACACATGACACGCACACGATTGACGGCGGCCTGCCTCGCAGCCGCATGGATGGCGGTGGCGATTTGCGCCTTGGGCGTCGCTCCCGCTGCCGCGGACGACGCCACCGAAGACCAATGCATCGCCGTGTTGACGGGCGACGCGGGTTGGCAGCCGAAGTACGAGGCTTGCTATCGCCTGCGGCAGATCGGCACGGAAAAGTCCATCCCCGCACTCGCTTCTCTCCTCGGCGACGAGAAGCTCTCTCACATGGCACGGTACGCACTTGAGAACATGCCGTTTCCGGAAGTGAAGGATGCATTGCGGGACGCACTGAAGAAGACCTCCGGCGCGCCTCGCATGGGCGTGGCCATTTCGCTTGGCGTATTGCGCGATGAGAAGGCCGTGCCGCAGTTGGCTGGCCTGTTGAAGGATTCGGATACGGACACGGTGCGCGCTGCCGCCGGCGCGTTGGGCCGCATTGGCACGCCCAAAGCTTCCAAGGCGCTGTTGGCGTTCAGCACCGGCGCATCCGATGCGGTCAAGCCTGCCGTCGTTGAAGGATTGCTCACGGCGGGCGAGCGCTTGTTGGCGGACAACAAGGCCAAAACGGCCGTGGCGATTTATGAAACGTTGCTTAAACCGGAATGGCCGGAGCAGGCGCGCGCGGGCGCGTTTCGCGGCTGGGCCGTCACGGAACCGAAGTTGACCACGGAGCGCGTGCTTACGGCGCTGCGCGGAGAGGACACGGTCCTCCGGGATGCCGCCGCGCTGGTCGTCGCATCGACGAAAGGCGCGGAAGACACCGCGGCGTATACGGCGGCGATTGCCGCACTTCCCGCGGCGGGCCAGGCGGCGTTGCTTCGCGGTCTCGCGAATCGTGGCGATGCCGCCGCGCACGACGCCGTCGCGGCGCTCGTTGCAAGCAATGACAAGAGTGTGAAGCTCGCGGCAGTCAATGCGCTCGCGAAACTGGGCACTCCGAACGACGTGGCGGCTCTTGCCGCGTTGGTGGCCTCGGACGACGCGGAAGTTGCGCAAGCAGCCGAATTCACGCTCGCGAACGTAAAGGGCAAAGACTTCGACGCCGCGATAGCCGCGTCCGCCGAATCGACGCCCCCCGCTGTCCGTGCGCGCCTGCTGGTGCTCCTCGCGATTCGCATGTCCGAACTGGCCGTGCCCACCGCCGACAAGGCGCTTGCCAGCGATGACGCGACCGTGCGCGGCGCGGCTCTGAAAGCTCTGGCGCAGTTGGGCAAGAAGGATCAGGTTCCTCTCGTGGTTGATGTGCTCAAGAAAGCCGCGGACGATTCGCAGCGGACGGACGCGGCGGATGCCCTCGGTTCGATCGGCGCCGTCATCGGCGACGAGGCCATGCCCGCCATTCTAGAAGGGATGAACGGCGCGACGCCTGAAGCGTCGATCGCATTACTGCGAACGCTGGTGCGCATTGGCACGCCCACCGCGTTGGATGCGGTAATTGCCGCCATGAAGGGCCCGGATGCCGCAATTGGCGACGAGGCAACAAAAGTCTTGTCGAACTGGCCTTCGGCCGATGCCGCCCCGCACTTGCTGGCCCTGGCGAAAGACAAGAACGCGACGCGTCACGATCTCGGTCTGCGCGGTTACGTTCGGTTGGCGCAAGCCGACGCTTCGCTCGACAACAAGGCGACAATGCTGACCACGGCGATGGACCTTGCCCGCCGCAAGGAAGAGAAGTGGCTCGTGCTTGCCGCGTGGGGCGCGGTGCCCTCGAAGCAAGCCATCGACGCCCTGGTGCCTTTCCTAAAGGACGGCGACATTCGTAACGAAGCGGCTGCCGCACTCATCTCCGTTTCGGCGGCCCTCGTGAAACAGTCCCCCGACCGCAAGGACGTGGCGTCTCAAGCCCTCAAAGCGGTCCTCGACAAATGCAAAGACGAAGGCATTCGCGAGCGCGCCCAGAAGACTCTGGATAGCTTCGGCGGATAACCGCTACGCCAAAAAACATATCAGGCCTCGGAGCATCGGCAACACGGTGCTCCGAGGCCGTTTCGTTACTACGCGGTTCTCTCTTCGCCCCCAATCGCTTTGTAAGCAATGCCGCCGAGCACCGCGCCGAGTATCGGCGCCACCCAGAACATCCACAACTGCGCCAGCGCCCAACCGCCCACAAACAACGCGGGACCCGTGCTTCGGGCCGGGTTGACCGACGTGTTGGTAACCGGAATGCTGATAAGATGAATCAGCGTGAGGCCCAGGCCAATGGCAATCGGCGCGAAACCGGCTGGGGCGCGCTTATCCGTGGAACCCAGGATGATCGCGATGAACATGGCGGTCATCACGACCTCGCAGACAAATCCCGACAGAAGGGAGTATTGGCCAGGTGAATGCTCACCGTAGCCGTTAGAAGCCAGCCCGCCCGCCAGCGAGAAATCGGCCTTGCCGCTGGCTATCACGTAGAGAACTCCTGCCCCGGCAATCGCGCCGAGCACCTGAGCAACAACGTACGGTACGAGCCTGCCGGCGGGGAAGCGTCCTCCGACCACCAATCCAACCGACACTGCCGGATTCAGATGACATCCGGAGATGTGTCCGATCGCAAACGCCATGGTGAGCACGGTGAGTCCGAACGCAAACGAGACCCCCACCAACCCTATCCCCACTTCCGGAAACGCGGCCGCCAACACAGCACTACCGCAACCGCCAAGAACGAGCCAAAACGTGCCAACGAACTCCGCTGCAAGCGATTTTCCTATGCCCATCTTGCCTCCTTTAGCGCGAAATCCACGCCGGTAGGACCCTTGAGAACCTTCACAGCCATAATCCTATAGTAAGAATAGGGTTCTTCCAAGGGAAAAAGTGGAGGCGAGTACGCCGCATCGCGGCTATTCGGAGACTTTCAACTCGATTTGCCCATGGGCCGTGGCCACATATTCCAGTAGGGTGTACACAAAGACACTGACGCCTACCATCTCGAGGCCCTCTTCAATCGTCACGCAAACCGTGTACAAGGGGCCCATGTACTTGCCCGCCGCGTCCAGCGTGCCTTCGTAGAGCTCCATGCACAAGGCCCCACTGAGAAAAAGGACGCCCGAAACCACGAACAACACGGCCACGCGACGGGGCAGAGCAAGCAGGAATCGGGAATAGAGTACAAACACGGCAAGCGCAAACAAGCCCCCGGGGACGACCCACAGGTAGTACAAAAGCGCGTTGACCTTGCCTCCCCGTGCGGCGACCAACGACACCATCACGGTTCCCAAGCGCTCGTGAATCTGAACGGTCTCATCGAGCGCGAAGTAACTGCATAGAATGCAGATACCGGCCCAATAGACGACATGCTTCGTCGCGGCGCGGCGTTCGCAAAGGGTAATGAATCCCGAGACTGCCCCCGACATCAACCACAAGATGGCAGACCAGAACGAAGGCACGTTGAATTCGTCTTCGACGCAGAACAGAGGAACGAGCCCCTTGAGGTTCGCGTGACCAAACGCGAGCCGGGATATCTGCCCGACGCTGTGCAACGCCAGAAGAATGCCGGTTATCGTCAGCAACACAAACAAAACACGGCGCGTAGAAATATCCACTTCCATGGTATCTGCCAGCTCCCTGCCTGATCACCCAGCAAGCAGGTATTACGTTAGCACGACCGAAGGGAAACTGCATACTCCCGTGTATACCCCTGACCGCGAAGCGGGATTACCCCGGTTCGCCAATCGCGAAAGAACCCGATATCTCGACAGCCCGCCCGCCCCACTTCTTGACGAATTCCTTCGGATCGTGCAGCGCCTTGCCGGAGGAAGGATCCCATATTTCCGCGCGGCCGTCTTCCATGCGGATATACGCAGCAGCGTGCCCGTCAGCCTCTGTCCCCGCATGCACGAAAATCACCGCAGGCGGCCGGATTCGAGAGATATCACCATCCGGGACCCTATGCTTCCGGCACTGAAAACCCAACGCGCTCATGCCGTACACAACCTGCGCGGGCGAAGTCCCGGCATCGGTTGTTCCGAGCAGCGCCACCATCTCCGCTTCCGTTTTCGGTTTCCCCAAGTACCCTGCAATGTTTGCGCAGGCGGCTGCCGCACACGTGGAGCCGTTCGATTGCATAATGACGCCATCCTTGCCTAGACGCGGCGATCCAAGTTCGGGAGGCCGGACCAGGGGGCTGCCCTGAAACACCGTCTCCGCAACGGCCAACACGCAGACACCGAAGAACGGGACGAACCAGCGCAGCTTGCTCTTCGTCCGCGCGGCCAACGTGAACACGGCGACGAACATGAATACGATGGTCGCCAGGTTAATTGTCCAGAGCCCCGGCACGCTCCAATACTCGACGGAGCCGGGCAAGTACCAGGAAATCGCGGGATAGCTGCGCGCCTTAAGCAGCAACACGTTCGTAGCAAAGAAAACGAGACACAGGACAAGCAGTCCCGGCGCCGACGAAACCTCGACCTTGCCGCTCAGGCGAACACCCCGGCGATACAGCACGTTCCCATACCGCACCGCCGGCCAAACCACGAGCAGCGCAATCATCGCATCGAGAGCAATCGGAGTGGCGTTCACGGCACTAAGGCACCCCTATTCCTAGCGCTTCTTACGCAGGCTGACGCTTCCGGCGAAAACGGCTTTGAATCGATTCAAGATAAATATAGACGACCGGCGTAATGTACAACGTCAGCAGTTGCGAAAATATCAGGCCGCCCACCACGGCAAGACCCAATGGACGCCGCGACTCGGAACCCGCTCCCATGCCCAGCGCAATAGGCAAGGTGCCCATGAGTGCGGCCATCGTCGTCATCATGATGGGCCTGAACCGGATCAACGAGGCGCTGACGATAGCGTCGAACGCATTCATACCGCGGTTTTCACGCGCATCGATGGCGAAGTCGACCATCATGATCGAGTTCTTCTTCACGATACCGATTAGCATGATGATCCCGACAATGGAGAAGATATTGAGGTCCATGCCAAAGAGCTGCAACGTCAAAAGCGCGCCCACGCCTGCCGCAGGCAAACCAGAGAGAATTGTGACCGGATGGATATAACTCTCGTAGAGAATCCCCAGAATGATGTAGATGACCAAGACGGCCCCCAGCAACAGGAATCCCATGCCTCGCATCGACGCTTCAAACGCCTGCGCCGTCCCGAGAAAGCTCGGGGATATCGATTGCGGAAGCAAGGTTGAAGCGATCTTCTTCACTTCGTCCACCGCGTAACTCAGCGAATATCCCGGCTCAAGATTGAACGACACGGTCACTGCCGGCAATTGCCCCACGTGCGTGACCGTCAGCGGCGCAACCGACTTTTTGAGACTCGCCACCGTGTTGAGGGGTACTAATCGCCCCTTGTCGGAACGAACATATAGCAATGACAATGCCGACGGGTCCAACTGAAACTCGGGTTCGAGTTCCATGACAACGCGATACGTGTTGTTGGGTGCATAAATGGTTGAAATCTGACGCGAACCGTATGCCGCATACAGCGCCGTCTCGATTTGCCTTACAGTCACACCCAACGCGGATGCCTTGTCACGGTCAATATCGATATCGACCTGCGGACTGGAAATCTGTAGATCGCTGGTCACGTCCAAGAAACCGGGAAGCTCGCGCAGTTTCTCTTCAAGCATCGGCGCGTAACGATACAATTCCGAAGTATCGGTCCCCTGCAGCGTGAACTGATATTGGCTCTTCGTCAGCCGCCCTCCGATCACAATCGACGGACGATTCTGGGGAAACGCTCGGATTCCGGGAACTTCGGCGAACTTCGTGCGCAACCCTTGAATCACCTTGTCGATTGGCTCACGCTCATCCCTTGCCTTAAGGTGAATAAACATGCGGCCGGCATTGCTGGAAGACGAGGAAGATCCGCCGCCAACAGCCGACATGAATCCATCTACATTTTTGTCGTCGCAGACGATTTGTGCCAGCGCCTTCTGATACCGCGTCATTCCCTCGAAAGATATCCCCTGCGCCGCTTCGGTCGACACGAAGATCTGCCCGGTATCTTCCAACGGCAGGAATCCTTTGGGCATCGCTACAAATAGGTGTCCCGTGAGGTA
Source organism: Candidatus Hydrogenedentota bacterium (assembly GCA_019695095.1). Classification (NCBI taxonomy): domain Bacteria; kingdom Pseudomonadati; phylum Candidatus Hydrogenedentota; species Candidatus Hydrogenedentota bacterium. The sequence continues at coordinate 7,793 of JAIBAQ010000085.1, read as the reverse complement.
GACCAGCGGGATTATGGCAAGCAAAGTGACCAATCGGTGGCGCACCGCAAACTTAAGGGTCACCTCATACATACGCAGACCTGCATTGAAGAGTTTCTCAAGCAGATTGTAAAAGAAACCATGACTTTCGGATGGGTTGTGTCGAAGAAACCGGCTGCATAGCATCGGCGTCTGGGTTAAGGAAACGAATCCCGAGATGAGAATGGCCACCGCGATTGTCACGGCAAACTCGTGCAACAACCGGCCAATGATACCTCCCATAAACAATACCGGGATGAACACCGCCGCCAAGGAGAGTGTCATTGACAGAATCGTGAACCCAATCTCTTTCGACCCGTTGAACGACGCCTCCATCGGAGACTCGCCACCCTCCATGCGTCGCACGATGTTCTCGATCATGACGATCGCATCGTCGACGACAAACCCCACCGACAAAGTGAGCGCCATGAGCGACAGGTTGTCCACGCTGTACCCCAGGAAGTCCATGATCGCAAAAGTGCCCACGATGGAGAGTATCAGCGCCAGACTCGGGATTACGGTGGCCGTGACATTCCGCAGAAACAAGAAGATCACCAACACGACAAGGCACATGGTCAGCACGAACGTGTGCTTCACGTCGTCCACCGATTCACGGATCGACTCGGAGCGATCGACAAGGATCTCCATGCTCACGGACGCAGGAAGCTGTTCCCGAAACGTCGGCAATAAATCCTTGATCGATTGAACGACCTCAATCGTATTTGTACCCGGTTGACGCTGAACCGCCAGCACAATCGCGCGAACATTGTTGTACCAACTGGCAATCTTGTCGTTCTCTACGCTGTCTGTGACTTTTGCCACGTCGCGCAACCGAACTGGCGCCCCATCCCGCCACGCCACGATGACGGGTTCATACGCCTTGGCGTCCGTCAACTGTCCCGAAGGCTGAAGCGTGTACGCCTGATGCTCCCCCTGCAAATCGCCCGCAGGCAGATTCACGTTGCCCGACTGAATCGCGCTGACGACCTCGTCGATTCCAATCTGGCGCGACGCAAGCGCACGCGGATCGATCTGCACGCGCACGGCGTACTTCTGCGCCCCGTAGATCTGTACCTGCGCCACGCCGCTCAACATCGAAATGCGCTGTGCAATGTACGTGTCCGCAAATTCGTTCACCGTGGACAGCGGCAACACGGGCGAAGTCAGCGCAAGAAATATCACAGGTGAATCCGCAGGGTTCACTTTGCGATACGTAGGTGGACTCGGCATGTCTTCGGGCAGATCGCGGCTCACGCGCGTGATCGCGGCTTGAACGTCCTGCGCCGCGGCATCGATATCGCGGCTCAGCGAGAACTGCAACGTGATGTCCGTGCTGCCGAGCACGCTCGTCGATGTCATCGAGTCGATACCCTCGATGGTCGAGAATTGCCGCTCCAATGGCGTCGCCACCGACGCGGCCATCGTCTCGGGATTGGCGCCCGGCAGGCCGGCGGACACTTGAATTGTGGGAAAGTCGACGTTCGGCAAGTCACTTACGGGAAGGGCAAAGTAACCACGCGCGCCCATTAAGAAAAGGGCAATCATAACGAGCGTCGTCATGACGGGACGACGGATGAAGATCGCGGAAATACTCATCCGCTTTCAGCTCCCTTTGCCTCGCCATCATCGAGAATCTTAACGGTCGCCCCTGGAGCCAAACGCATCTGCCCTTCGGTTACCACTGTCTCGCCAACTTCGAGCCCTTCGGTCACCACCGTCTTCCCATCTTGCGTCTCGCTTGTCTTTAACTCGCGCATCGCGACAGTCATGTCAGCGCCCACAACATAAGCATACGTGCCGTTCTGCCCCACTTGGATCGCCTCCGACGGCACGACGACTACGTCGGCGAGCACGTCGATGTCCAAGACGACACTCACGTATTGACCCGGCCACAAGCGCATGTCCTCGTTCGCAAACGTCGCTTTCAACCGGATAGTACCGGTACCCGACTGCACTTCGTTATCGATGAACGACACCTGCCCTTCAACGGGCGCGCCCTCCTCCTCGGGAATGGAGGCGCTCACTTTCAGCGCCCCGCTTTCCATGGCCTTCTTCACCTTGCTCAGGTGAATCTCGGGTAACGTAAACGTCACGTACATGGGCTGCGTCTGATTGATGATTACGAGCGGTTGCGTGTCATTCGCCTTGGCCAGATCCCCTTTGTGCACCAGCAGGCTGCCGGTCTTCCCTTTGATCGGCGAACGAATCGTGCAATAGTCAAGCTGAAGCTTCGCGTCGTCAATGGCCGCCGTATTCACACGTATCATTTCGGCAGCCGACTGCACCGCCGCCTCGTCGGCTTTCACCGCAGCCTCCAGCGCCTCGGCATTTGCTTTCGTCTGGTCGTATTCTTCCTGCGAAATCGTCTTCCGCGACAGCAACTCCGTATCGCGAGCAAGCTCCTTCTTCGCGTTGGCGGCCTGCGCCTTATCTCGCGCAACCATGGCCTGCGACTGCTGGTGCTCCGCTTGCACCCGCGACAAATTCGCTTCGGCTTGTTTCAGCGCAACCTCAAACGGACGCTTATCGATGATAAAAAGGACCTGATCCTTCTCGACGACATCGCCCTCGTTGAACATGACATCGGTGACGACGCCGGATACCTGCGACTTCAACTCGATCGTCGAATACGCCTCGCCCGTGCCAAACGTGCGAAGCTGCACCGGCACACTCGCGACCGTCGCTGCCGCAGCCCGAACCGGCGTCGGCGGTTTGGGTCCGCCCGCATTGGGCCCGCCATTCTGCTTCTTCGAACATGCAGCAGGAAAAAGTACAACCATTGCCAAGGAAACCGCGATTACGACCGTTCGCATCATCGGCAAACGAAGCTTATTATCGAGGACACGTTTCATGGCAATTCCGTTGGATACCGTCACTGCTCTTCTCCGTTCTCAAATTCCGAATCCATGCGGATACCACGGCGTTCCAGCAAAGTCCCTTCCGCCGCATACAACGCCGTGAGCGCCTCAATGTATCGAACGCGCGCGGTTACCTCATCCACTTCCGCTTGAATGAGATTGCGCTGCACAATTTGCACGTCCAGATTCGTGGCTTTGCCCACGGCATTCCGATCCTGAGCAATTCGAAGCTCTTCCAACCGGCTTTTGACGGCCTCCTGCGTCGCCCCGATTCGCTCCCACTGCCGCTCGACTTCCACCACCGCCTGCCGCACTTCCGTGGAAACACCCTGCTCCACGTCGGAGACCGACGCGCCCGCTTGTGCCTGCAACAGCTTCGCACGGCTATGCCTGGCTTTCTCTCCGCGATACAGAATGGGCGTCTCGAAGTCCAATCCCACGCGGAAATTGTCGAAGTCGGGCGAATCCAAGAACGCCGAAGAATCGCTTGACGAGGTCCCCCGGCTTGTTCGGCCATACGTTGCGGTGAGGTCAAGCCGCGGCATCAAGTTGTTTCGCGTGCGCACGACATCCAAATCGCGATTCGCCAATTCCAACTGCGATTCGTACAACTCTGGGCGATACTGCATCGCAAGCTGCTCACTCAAATCCGGATTCACCGCAATCTGCGCCACATCGGGCTGATCTACCGGTGAAAACGTTATATCCCAGACCCGGTCCGACTCCGGATTCAGCAGCCGGATCAGCGCTAGCGTCTGCGCGCGAATCGCCGCGCGCGCATCCGTCAAGTCCGCCGTCCGCGACGCCTTCTCGGCCTTCGCCGACATCACGTCACCCTCGACGATTTTCCCCACCGAGAATAGGTCTTGGTTGCGCCTGAGTTGTTCATCCGCCAGCGTAACCGCAAACTCTCGGATCTTGAGCACTTCCTGCGCCAGCACGAATTCCCAATACGCATCCTCTACAAGCCCCGCGAGTTGAAGTACCCGGCGCCGGAATTCCTGCTCGCTCTGCGCGGCAAGGTTCTTCGCTTGCTTCAATTCGACGAGATTCACATCTAGTCCCCGGCCACGCAACAGCGACTGCGTAACGCCCAGCGTCCATTCCCCGAGGTAATCGTCAGGCGCAAGGTTGGTATCCGTATGCGTGACCTCGCCCGTGAGAAACACCAATGTTCCCGTTGGCAGATAGTTCTGCAGGATGAGGCTGCCGTTTGTGTTGTCAGTCTTGATGAACGGATGCTCAGGTTGTTCCAGCAACGCGGCGATTCCCTGCAAATCACTCAACGCTTGCCGGTTCAATTCCACGCCTTGAAGAATCGCGTCAATTAGCGGCGTCGCACTCGACGAACCGCTTCCCGAACTCCCGCTGGATTGCGTCCCATTGCTGCTCAATAAGGACGTGGCGCTGCTTTTCGTGCTGTAGGTTGCCGCGCGTTGCCGCGTGTCGCGTCCAGTCGACAACGTGCCCATCAACTTGGGATCGAACGCCGCGCGCGCCTCAGGCACAAGCGTCTGTCCCACTTGAGGCCCGTACCGCGCCACCTCGATGCTTCGATTATTCGTTATCGCCGTCAGCAACGCGCCGTCCCGCGTTAGCGCAATCGGTTCACCGCCTTTCGGTTTAACCATGAGTTCGTCGGATCGATCGCGCAAAGACGGTGCTTGCTCTAAAGAGGTGGGGGCAGGCTTCGATATTGGAATCCGTTCCGCCGTGAAGCGGTCTTTTCCCGTGGCACAGCCGTTCACCACACACATCGCCGCTGCAACGGCTATCGCCGCGCGTGCCACGCACCGGGCACACTCGAAACGTCTGTGCTTACTCATAGGCTGCACTAAACCGCAAAGAAGGCGGCAGATCATATTCATGTTGTCGTTTCGCTCGAACACAAGTTCCAAGTGGGACGGCCCACCTCCATGACACATTACCCCCCGTGCCAAAGGCAACCAACTGCAACCGTTCCACACCGTGCAATACCGAACAAACACTCCCTGTGGAGGGGAGTACGTTCGCAACAAAGGCTGTATCGGCTCGGCAAATTGCGGGGTCAATACTACTTGCCAATATGCGCCATCTCGGTTACAGGCGGGTTCCCCAACCAATCGTTCCTGCACCGAGGACCCAGTATAGCCCAAATGGACAATCTAATTGAGAGAAGAGCCCCTGTCGCAGACAATACACAAAGCTCGCCTACGATGCTTCCTCACGCGCTGCCCACACCTCGCTGCCGACGCGCAGTGCGCCGCCTTCGAACCAGAAAAAGTCGACGGTTTTCGAGTGCATCATGTCTTTCCGCTTGAATACCGTGAAACCAAGAACGAGGTGCTTCACATTTGCGCACGCATCGTCGTACACGTGCGCGGGTATATCCAGCCAATCGGCATTGTCGCGACCGCCCCGGCCTTCCGGAATGAACTTGTAGAGATGCCAGCCGTGGACCTGTCCGCCTTGCCGCTGATAGTCGGCGATGAACGAGCCCAATTCGGCCAGACCGTCGACATTTTGCGAAGTAACGACGGTCGATAGGGTCACCGACTTTCGGGCCTCCAACAGCGCCCGCAGCCGTTCGAGTATCAACGCGTGATGCCCCGGGCCGTGCCGGCGCAAGGCGTTATGAACATTCTCGTCAACGGAATCGAGCGGGAGCACATAGCGGTCGAAGCATGCCAGCGATTCGTATGACTCCGGCATCGCAATTCCATTCGTGCCCACTTGTACGAAATGGCCGTGCTCCTTCGCCGCGCCTGCCAGCGCAACGGTGTCATGCGGCCATGCAAACGGTTCGCCCCCGCCGAGAACGACGTTGCCGATGCCGCGTTGCTTGAGATGAGTAAAGAGCTGCGCGCCTTGCTCGAAGCTCATCGTGTCCATGCTGTTCTCGGTGATGCAGAACGAACACGTCATGTTACACGCGGGATGCAAAAAGACAACCGCTATGCGATAGGGTGAATGGGTCACGCGATCAGTCTCAATTCGGCAACCTTAGAAGGACAGCAGGCATTGCCAAATGTACAGGTATCCCAGGCTGTCGGTCTCTTCCCAAATCGACTTCACCAGATTCTCATCTCCACTGAAGGAACCGATCTCCGCCTTCTTTTCTTCCCAGGGGATACACGCCCCAGGCTTACGAATCCGCGTGCCCGCCGGGCCAAACGGCGGCGGATCGGATGCAGGCGCTCCGAACGCCACATCGGGCATCGGCGACGCCGCTCCGTCGTACACGCCGTACTCCCGCGTGAAGTCCGTCATCGCCCGGACGTTCTCGACCTTGGAATCATTCTGCATGATCGCTGACGCATCCATGATGTAACCGCCATCCTGCGCCACGCCATCGATGATCTTCTTGCAGCAATCGCGCACCTCGTCCGGCGTGCCAAACGCCAGCAGATAATTCGGCACACCTCCGCTCAGACAGAACTTGTGCCCAAGAGCCTTATGTGCCTTGAAAATGTCCGAGCGATCTACATGAAACACGATACTCCGATCGGGCAACTCCGCAAACGTGTCCAGGTGCGCATCCCAATTGCCTTCGGCATAGAACAGAGTCTGCTGCCCGTGCCGCCACAACTCCTCGATGATCGGTTTCAACGTCGGCCAATAATAACGGTCGAAATGCTCATACGAAATAAACGGCACACACCCGCGATGCATCCAGAACCCAATGGGCAGGTTCTTTTCCGGGTCCGCGCCCGACAACGCCACGTTGTAGAGATGCGGCATCAACGCCTCGCACGCCGCCAGGACCTTGTCCGGTTGCTCCACCAGATCGGACATTAGCCCCAAGTAACCGCGCAGCTTGTCCGCGATGATGTCGAAAGGCGCCTTGAATATTCCGGCAATCGCCGAGGGGGTTCCGCATTCCCGCCGCATCTGATCGATCTGTCCGGGGAACGCGCCGAAGTACGAGAGCATTGCCATGCCGCCCTTGAGAAACGACAGATTGTTGCGAAACGTCGCCGGTTCACCCGGTCGCGTTATGTCCTTCGCCACGCGCGGCAACCACACATTGAACAGGAAACCGGTCGGGTCCTCGATCAGTTGATCGTACTCGTCGGCCCGCATGAAGGCCTCGGCCTCTTCCGGCTCCCGATACTGAAAGCCCGTTTCCGGCGGCACGTTTATGCCCGGCACGCCGTAGTACCGCAACCCTATGGCCTCGGTGAGCCCCGTCCACACATACACCATATTCGGAACCGTCGCATCCCAATCGAAATCGAGCGCGCACTTCCGCGTCGCTTCGAAGGCATACCGGTAATCATGCGTGACCTGCTGGCAGGTATAACCCGTATACGTCGAAATGAACTCCGCCACAAACGGCCGAATCGGCACGCGATCCGGTTTTCCGTTGCGCATGGCCGTCACATAACGACGCAGCCGCTCCGCATACAATTGTTCTTTCGATTCGGCCATGGAATGCCTCCCCCTTCTTATCGCGGTTGCGCGTCGCGCCCGTACAACGCCAAGCCCATATAATAGGGAGGTTGCTGCGCAGGGGCAAGAAGACCTCGCTAACTCAGATTTGAAATATGGATTCTGGAGACCTTCGGTCACAGGAGCGGTCTGTTGCGGAGGATCTGGAGACCATACCGCAACAAGCTTGCTCACGCCCAAAAGGCAACACACACTCACTGCATAGTAGAAGCTGTCTTCAAGGCAGCAATATCCCAGTTTAACGTGCTACTCTACGCGCAGGGGGTCACAGGAGATCGAATATGACGCCGCTATCTCTTTGTCTTCTCGTTTTCGCTACTTCGTCGGCCCCTGCCCCCAATACCGATATTGTTGTGCCAGTCATCGACGGAGAGTTCTGGCAAATAGCCGGCAACCCCGACCTCGGCAAATACACCACTCCCAAACAGCAACCCGTGGATTTCGCCATCTGGCAGGCTGCCGACGGCACGTGGCAATTGTGGTCGT